>JASLFF010000744.1 GCA_030150795.1 Terriglobales bacterium
TTCAAACAGCGCTATGCGTAGAAACATTGGTCGCTCCTAGTCCCAGTTGCGGATTTTGGTAAAGAACACGTCTTCCAGATCGGCCTGGCTGGGAAGGAATCCATCACCCGGCAGCTGCTCTCCGTAGACATGCAGGAAGGGTCTGCCGCCAACCAGTTTGTTCGACACAACGCGGAACGTCTGCTCGTAATGCGCCAGTTCTGACTTCTCAATAGAACGGTGCCAAATTCGACCGTTCAGCCTGGAAATCGCGGCCTGCGGCTCACCTTGATATAGCACTTTGCCTTCGTGAATGATGGCCATGTTAGTGCAAAGGTCCATCACGTCTTCCACAATGTGCGTTGAGAGTATGACGATGACCTGCTCCCCGACTTCAGCAAGCAGATTGTAAAATCGGTTGCGCTCGCCCGGATCAAGACCGGCTGTGGGTTCATCCACGATCAGCAATTGGGGATTGCCGAGCAGTGCCTGGGCAATGCCAAAACGCTGCCGCATGCCTCCAGAGAACCCAGTCAGGGCCTTCTTGCGGACATCGTAAAGGTTGCAGCGCTGAAGCATGGCAGAAACAACTTCCTTACGCTCACGCGAGTT
Organism: Terriglobales bacterium; assembly: GCA_030150795.1. Next base: position 592 of record JASLFF010000744.1, read on the forward strand.
CGTGATTCCCTTGAGCAATGCCAGATGGCTCAACATATCCTGGGCAGAGATTCGCGGGTAGACTCCAAACTCTTGCGGCAGGTATCCAAGACGGCGGCGGACTTCGTCCTTTTGCTTGAGTACGTCGATGTCGCCCAATGTCACGCTGCCGCTATCTGGTTCCTGCAAGGTAGCCAGCGTCCGCATCAGAGTGGACTTGCCCGCCCCATTCGGCCCCAACAGGCCATACATGCCTCGCGGGATTGTCAGGGACACGTTATCAAGCGCTTTAACGCCGTTCTTATAGGTCTTGGAAAGGTTTTTTATGGTCAATTCCATGCTCATGCCTCATTGGTACGCAGATGGTACGCAAATATCCCTAAGAAGTTTCAGAGAACTTTTACCAAGCGGAGTTTCCTGATGCGGAAATAGTACTCTTTGAGAGACGCTTCAGAGAACGATTCGTCACCGCCTGAAGCGCATTGAAAGCTGAGCGTGCGCACGCAACCTGCTTTCCGCCGAAAATAAAACTTTACATTACGCTGGGCGCGCCAATTCCCATCAATTCAAGGCTCTGGATCAATGCCCGGCGCACAACTGCCGCCGTGGCCAGCAAGAAGCCTTTTTTTGCCTCATCTGTCTCAGTGAGGATGTGGTGCTTATGGTAGAAGTTGTTAAACTGCTGTGCCAGTTGGAACGCATACTTGGCCGCGTAAGCCGGTTCCGTTGTGGAGATGCACTGCTCAACCATGCTGGTAAGCTGGCCGGCGCGAAGCCACAGCTCCCACAATTCATCGTCTTCTCTAAGAAAACGCAAATCAATTTTGCCTGTAAGAATTTCTTCCGCGCTCAGTCCGGCCTTGCGGAATATATTTGTGGCGCGGACAATCGCGTACTGCGCATAAGGTCCGGTCTCGCCTTCAAAGCTGAGGGCTTCCTTGAAGTCGAACGCAATCACTGAGGTCTTGGTGAACTTCAGCATGAAGTAGCGCAGCGCGCCGATGGCAATCTGCGAAGCGATCTCATGCCGCTCCTGCTCGCTCATCTCGGCGTGGCGCGAATCGACTTCCTTTTGCGCTGCCGCGATCAGCGAATCGAGAAGATCGTCGGCTTTCACGCCGAAGCCCTTGCGTCCTGAGACCTCGATATAGGAGCGTTTCTGGTCTTCTTCTGAAACGTCATAGCCCAGTTCCATCGCGCAGCGCGGCGTGAGCGCCACCATTTCATAAGAAAAGTGGTGGTAGTCCTCTGCCTGCTCGGTGTAGCCAAGGCCGCGAATCGCTTCAATCACGTTGTTCTGCGGATCAGCCTGGCGCGAATCAATCACGTTGTAAATTGCATTCACTCCGCCAAAGTGCGGATGATCTGTCTCTCCCGACTCCGCAGATATCCAGACCTGGCGGCCATTGGGATAACGATAGAAACGCTGGTAGCCAAAGTCGCGACCGAGCAGACCGAACTTCCATAGATGGTAAGCAATGTCCTTGCCGACGTAAGTCACTGTTGCGTTCGAGCGCACAATCACCTTGGCGTCTTCGTCAGGACCGTCTTTGGTTGGTTTGGTTTCAGGCGCGTCATTGCTTTCGGCTGCGGCTTGCCGTTTGGCGGTTTGCGGAGAGAGCGCGCGCTTCATCACCCAGCAGCCTTTGTTCTTGCCTTCAGTCTCAAAGTAGAGCACGCCCTTTTGCTTTAACTGCTCAAACGCCGACTCCCAGAAATGGAGATGGAGAATTTCACTTTCCTGTGGCAAAAAGTCATATTCGATATCGAGCCGCTCCATGGTTTCCAGATGCCGGCGAATGATGGCTGTAGAAATCAACTTGCCAATCTCAGCCGCGTCGTTGCCGCCATGCTCAATATCATGCAGCGTTTGCAGCCGAAGCTTCAGGTTCTCCTTGCTCTCCTCATACCATTGAGACACGCGGGCATAGAGGTCCCAGCAGTAGTAGTCGAATGAATTGGGCGGAGGCCCGGCAGCCGCGATCAGCTTCTCAATCTCGCTCTTCCCTTTTTTCTCCAGATACAAAAAGCCCACCACCACGTCCGCCACCTGGACGCCGGTGTTATCGATATAGTTCTGCACGTCCACTTTGGCATCCGCAGCCTGAAGCAAGCGCACAAACGTATCTCCCAGGATGGCATTACGCAGATGGCCTATGTGGGCCGCCTTGTTTGGATTGATGCTGGTG
>JASLFF010000038.1 GCA_030150795.1 Terriglobales bacterium
TCGTAAGATGCACGCACGGATTGATATCCACATCTCCGCTTGACTCCAAAGATAATCCTCGCAAAGTCGAAAAGGTCGATACATGAAAACTTCCCTGTCGCGGCTCTCGGGCAAAAAGCAGGAATTGCTCCAGCATCTTCTTGCAGAATCAGGCATTGATCCCTCAAAAAACCAGCTGATACAGCGCCAGAAGACTGGCTCCGCAACGCTGTCCTATGGGCAGCAACAAATGTGGTTTCTCTATCAATTCGAACCGAACAAGGCATCATACAACGTGCCACTGGTTCTTCGGCTCAGAGGAATCCTGGATGCTGCCGTATTGAACAAGGCGCTCGACGAAATCGTTCGCCGTCATGAGATTCTGCGCACCACCATTACGGCAGCCAACGGGAGGCCAGTGCACGCGATTCAGCCCCCGGAACATCTTGACATGTTGATTCAGGATCTGGAGGAGCACTCTGTGACGGCTGGAGAAAGCGAACTCCAACACCGCATTCGTGAACAGATCCAAATACCCTTCGATCTAGCGTGTAGTCCGCTGTTGCGTGCAACGGTGCTGCGCGTGAATCCCACGGAGCATGTTCTGCTATTGACTCTGCACCATATTGCTTGTGACGCGTGGTCTATCAGAGTACTGACGCACGAATTGGCAGTACTTTATGGAGCATTTCTGGACTCACAGGAGTCTCCGTTAGCGGATCTGCAAATTCAATATTCGGACTATGCTGCGTGGCAACGCGAATGGATGCAGGGCGAAGTCCTGGAACGCCACCTTACTCATTGGAAGTGCCGGCTGGCTGGCGCAGCACCGCTGGAACTGCCTACGACGACGGCTCCCACGGAACTCACGCATGCGGGTTCAAGATTTTCGTCTGTAGTTTCCGGGGAGACCCCAAAACGTCTGAAAGCATTGGCACGAGAAGAAAATGCCAGTCTCTTCATGCTATTGCTCGCTGTATTTCAGGTGTTGTTGCATCGCTACACGGGGCAAGACGATGTCGTTGTTGGCACTCCGATCAGCGGTCGTGATCGGCCAGAATTCGAATATTTGATTGGATTCTTCGTGAACACCCTCGTGGCCAGGGGCGATTTGAAAGGTGTCTCAAGTTTTCGTGAATTTCTTAGACGCACCCGAGACGCAGCACTTGAAGCTTATGCCTATCGAAATCTTCCGTTTGAGCGGCTAGTAGAAGATTTGCAACCGGAACGGGACAACGGCCGGGTCCCGCTTGTTCGGGTCATGTTTGCTCTGGAATACGGAGAACACCAGCAATGGAAGATGCCTGGTCTTGATTTGACCTTTGAAGACTACCACAACGGCGGTGCTAAGTTTGACCTAGTGCTGTTCGTCAAGGAGATCGATGGAGGGTTCCGATCATCCTTTGAGTACAGAACTGATTTGTTCGATAAATCCATGATCGAACGAATGGCAGGACATTTTGAGGTCTTGGCGGAACATATTGCCATGCGCCCCGATGCCTTCCTGGGAACATTACCGTTGCTGAGCACCTCAGAGCTGAGTCAAATCATGGGGACATGGAACGCCACGGATAGGGAGTATCCACATCAAGTATCCGTTTCTGCGCTCTTCGAACAACAAGTTGCGCGGACGCCAGACGCCATAGCGGTTGTGTTTGAAGATCAACACACTACATATCATGAGCTAAACCGCCGGGCCAATCAATTAGCTTCCTACCTGCGCCAACAAGAATTAAAACCGGAAGCTCGAATCGGAATCTGCATGGACCGCTCGATGCAGCTGGTCGTCAGCATTCTTGGAGTTCTTAAGGCAGCAGCTGCCTATGTTCCACTTGATCCATCTTATCCACGAGAACGTTTGAGCCAGATGGTGGAAGACGCCCAGATCGATATCGTGCTGACTCAAGAGACGGGCATGAATTGCTTTGGACGGTCGCCGTCGGCTGTAGTCTGTGTGGATCGGGAGTGGAGTGTGATCAGCCAGGCGTCTCATGTGAATTCACGGGCATTCATCCCGTCTGAGAGTTTGGCTTATCTGGTTTACACTTCGGGCTCTACGGGTCTTCCAAAGGCGGTAATGGTCTCTCACCGGGCAATTTGCCGGCTGGTATACAGCGCCGGCTATCTCCAAGTTACGCCTGAAGACCGGATAGCTCACGCGTCGAACACTGCTTTTGACGCAGCTACATTTGAGATATGGGGCGCACTACTGCATGGAGCTTGCTTAATCGGTATCAATTCGAGTGTTCTTTTGTCTCGGGAGGCATTGCGGGAGAAGTTAGTCACTGAGAGCGTGACAGCGATCTTCCTCACCACAGCACTTTTCAATCAAATGGCGCGTCAGATTCCGGCGGGTTTTCAAACTTTGCGCCATCTGTTATTTGGCGGCGAGATGGCAGATCCGGAATCGATCGGAGCGGTATTGCGGGCCGGCAAGCCACAGCGGCTATTACACGTCTATGGTCCCACGGAGGCAACCACATTTTCCAGTTGGTATGAAGTGACTGGCATTTCCGAAAGTACTCGGATACCACCCATCGGCGGTCCAATCGGGAACACCCAGTTATATGTATTGAATCCGGATCTGATGCCAATGCCCGTAGCTGTTCCTGGAGAGCTATACATTGCAGGTGCAGGATTGGCGCGTGGATATTGGAACCGTGCGGAACTTACCGCAGAGCGATTTGTACCAAATCCTTTTGGGAATAAACCGGGAGAACGGCTGTACCGAACAGGAGATCGCGTCAGGTGGAGAGAAGACGGAAATATAGAGTTTCTGGGCCGTGTTGATGACCAGGTAAAAATCCGCGGCTTCCGCGTGGAACCGGGCGAAGTTGAGTTTCATCTCGGGCAGCATCCGGGAGTAAAGGATCGAGCGGTAGTAGTCAGAGACGACTTGCTCAAGACCAAGTCTCTTCTCGCTTATGTGGTGGCCGACCAGCGAACTCATCTCGATTCTTCTGAATTGAGAAGCTTTTTGAAAAAGCGTCTGCCCGAATACATGGTGCCAAGCACATTCGTACTCTTGGAGTCACTGCCATTGACCCCAAACGGCAAACTTGATCGTAAAAGATTGCCGCTGCCACCTGATGCCGACAGCGCTCCTCAGTCCGATGACCCGAAAACTGTCTCAGAGGCATTGCTCGCAACGATTTGGGCCGATGTACTCCAATGTAACGAGGTTGGGATTCACGAAGACTTCTTCGAACTCGGCGGCCATTCTTTGCTGGCTATGCATGTGATGGCACGAATCGGAGACACGTGGGGAATCACCCTCCCGGTCAGTTATTTGTTTGAATTTCCGAAGATTCATATCCTGGCTCGAGAGATCGATGCAAGATTAAGAAAGACAAGGCATCTCCCCATTCCCGCCATTCAGCGAATGGAGAGGAACCTGGCTCCACAGATGTCATTTGCCCAGTCGCGGATATGGTTTTTGCAACAGTTTGCCTCGGGCAGCGCAACCTATAACATTCCTTTTTCCCTCTGGTGTCGAGGTGTGCTGAACATGACTGCGATGGTTCGCGCTCTTAACAGGATTGTTGAGCGTCATGAAGTCCTGCGAACCACGCTGGTTGCCAACCCAGATCCGGTGCAGATCATTCACGAGCCTGTGGCAGTGACTCTCCCGGTCGTTGATCTTCGAGGATTGCCGGAAGGAGTGCGGAAGCTACAGGCCGTGCAGCTGATTCAAAGCTATTCTCAGCGTCCGTTTTCTCTGGTCCGAGAGATACCATGGCGCGCGTTGATACTTCAAATTGCACCGGATGAGCATGTTTTTGCCATAACCATGCACCACATCGCGAGTGATGGATGGTCTCTGGAAGTGTTCACGCGCGAATTGACTACGCTCTACAAAGATTATGTCGAAGGCAAGGCCGCGTCACTGAAGGAATTGCCAATCCAATACGCCGACTACGCCATGTGGCAGAGGGAATGGTTGCAGGGGGAGGTACTGGAGGCGCAGCTAGGCTATTGGAAGCTCCAGTTGGAGGGGATAGTGAAGTTGGAGTTGCCGCAAACGAAAGTGCGGGGCGCTCTGCCGAATCATCGTGGGAAACAGCATTGCTTTGTGGTTTCGCCGGAACTGACGAAAAAATTGAAAAAGTTGAGCCAGGAACATGGAGTCACGTTATTCATGACTTTGCTCGGAGCATTCCAGGTGCTGTTGTATCGATATAGCGGGCAGAGAGACATCGTAGTGGGGAGTCCGGTGGCGGGGCGGAACCGAGTGGAGGTGGAGGGGCTGATCGGATTTTTTGTCAATACATTGGTTCTACGGATGGAACTTCGAGCGGAGGAGGATTTCGGGAGATTGCTGAAGCGTGTAAGGAAGATGGCGCTGGAAGCGTACCAGAATCAGGATTTGCCATTCGAGAAGCTAGTAGAGGAGTTACATCCGGAGCGGGACCTTGACCGGACACCGTTGTTTCAAGTGATGTTTTCGTTCCAAAATGCATCACGTGATACTTGGGCGGTGTCTGGGCTTGAGTTTCAGCGCAAGCTGGTTGATTTGCCCGTGGCGAAATTCGATCTCAGCCTGTGGATGGAGGAAGGGAAAGAGCTTCAGGGCACTTTTGTTTACGGCGCGGAATTGTTTGATGAAGCGGCCATAGACCGGATGGCTCGCCATTACTGCCGGCTACTGGAGTCAATACTCGCCAACCCTGCAATCCGCTTATGTGACCTGGACGTGATCCCTGATGATGAGAAAGACCTGTTGATTCGTCGATGGAACTGCACAGACCAGCCCTATCAAGATGATCTCTTGCTACACACTCTCGTCGAGCGGCAAGCGGAGAGAACTTCCAACAGGATAGCTGTCGCGTGCGGCGACGACCAACTCACATACATGGATCTGAACAGCCGATCCAACCAGTTGGCCCGTTACCTGAAGATGCGTGGAGTTACCAGGGAAGTCCGGGTAGGGATTTGTATGGAGCGAGGACTGGAAGTGGTCGTAGGGTTGCTTGCGATTATGAAAGCTGGTGGAGCCTACGTTCCCTTGGATCATGCCTACCCAAGCGAGCGATTGACTTTCATGTTGAAGGATTCAGGCATAAGCGTGCTCCTGACGAGTACGAGCCAGGCAGGCCGGTTTTCCGATCAAGCCTTACTAACTGTTTGTCCGGAACGCGACAATGAGATCATTGCTAGGCAGGAACGGCAAAATCTGGATTCCAGCGTGCTTCCGGGAAACCTGGCATATGTTATCTATACCTCCGGGTCAACCGGGAAACCCAAAGGAGTCGGCATCACCCATGGGAGTTTAGTGAATCTGGTGCGTTGGCACATTGAGCAGTACAGGTTGAGTTGGGAGGATCACATCGCGCAGTTTGCTTCCATCAGTTTTGACGCGGCAGGGTGGGAAATCTGGCCTGCATTGGCAGCTGGAGCTGAGATCCACATAGTAGAGGATACCGAGAGGCTCTCGCCTCGGGAACTGCCGCAATGGTTGATGAGCAAGAAAATCACCAAAGCATTCTTGCCCACGCCGGTCGCCGAAGCCGTGTTGAGTTGCGAGTGGCCGAGCGGAACAACGCTGAAGTACCTGCTGGTGGGTGGCGATAAGCTGCGGAAATTTCCTGATTCAGGGTTGCCGTTTATTACCATCAATCATTATGGACCCACTGAGAGTACTGTGGTGGCAACGTTCTGCGCCGTGAATGAAGCAGGTCTCCGGCCGGCGCCGCCGATCGGAAAGCCGATAGCCAATACGAGAACCTATGTACTGGATGCCGAACAGAATCTGGTGCCAGCCGGGGTAGCCGGTGAACTTTATTTGGGAGGAGCAGGTTTAGCGCGGGGATACCTAAACCGCCCTGAGTTGACCGCCGAACGGTTTGTTCCGAATGCCTTCAGCTGGGAACGGGGAGAACGGCTGTATCGCACAGGAGACCTGGTGCGATATCTAGACGACGGCGAGCTTGAATTTCTGGGACGAGCCGATGCTCAGGTGAAGATACGCGGTCATCGGATCGAACCTGAAGAGATTGAAACAATTTTGGCCCAGCACGAACATGTTCAGGAGTGCGCCGTAGTTGCCCGTGAAGATGGCATCGAAGGGAAGCGATTAGTCGCATATGTTGCGGGCGTGCAGCTGGATTCCAAACCCAATCGGTTGAGGGACTTCCTAAAAGATCGCTTGCCGCCGTACATGTTGCCGGATCAGTTTGTGTTGTTGGAGTCACTTCCCTTGACACGCAACGGCAAAATCGATCGAGAGAAACTTCAAATCCAAGAAATAGAGGAAGTCGAGCAGGAAGATCTGTCCACATCTCCACCGAACGCCATTGAAGAGCTACTCATAAACATCTGGGCTTCCGTTTTACGTGTCGGGCCTATCAATCGTAATGACGATTTTTTCCAGCTGGGAGGCCACTCTTTACTGGCTACTCAGGTGTTGTTAAGGATCCAAGAGGTCTTTAAAGTTGCAATTTCGCTTCGGCAGATATTTGAGTTTTCGGAGCTGAAGAGTCTCGCGCAAGTAATTGAAACATGCATAACACAGAAACAACAGCTCAGGTTGCCTCCCATCCAGTTGGTGGATCGCAGCGCGCCATTACCATTGTCATTCGCGCAGCAGCGGCTCTGGTTTCTACAGCACTTCGAGACTAATCCCGCTCTCTACAACCTTCCGGTTGCAGTGAGATTTGTAGGTCAATTGAGGATTGGCGCGCTTAAGGCGGCAATTGATGAAATTGTCAGGCGCCATGAAATTTTGCGTACTAGCTTCATTGAGGACAGTGCAGTGCCGGCCCAAGTAATCCATCCTTCAGCCCCGCTGGCGATGCCCCTGGTTGATCTCCAGCAGCATGCAGAACCTGCACGTCAGCAGATGGTGACCTGCCTGATCTCGGAGGAAGTGCGGACTCCTTTTGACTTAGGTTCTCGCTCGATGATCCGCACCATGCTTGTGCGATTAAAACTGGACGAGCACGTGCTGCTGCTGAGCCTGCATCATGTGGTGAGTGACGGGTGGTCGATAGGAGTACTTGCGCAGGAGTTAGGGCTTCTCTATGAGGCGTTTGCGGAGGGGAAGAGATCTCCGTTAGAGGAACTGCCGATCCAGTATGGGGATTACGCAGTATGGCAGCGGGAGAACGTACAGGGAAAGATGCTGGAAGAGCAGCTGGAATACTGGAGGAAGCAGTTGGGAGGGATGGAGACGGGAGTGGAACTGGGGGTAGCGAAGGGAAGAGGAGCGGTACAGAGTCACCGTGGCGCGCACCATGAGTTTCAAATAGGTGGCGAGACGGTGGCAGGGTTGAGAAGGCTGAGCCGGAGTGAAGGAGTGACGTTGTTCATGACGCTGGTAGCAGGGCTGCAAATATTGCTGATGCGTTACAGCAATCAGGAAGACATAGTAGTGGGGACACCGATTGCGGGGCGGAACCGGCAGGAGACGGAAGGGCTGATCGGTTTTTTTGTGAACACGTTGGTGTTGCGGACGGATCTGAGCGGGGGGCTGCGGGTGGTGGAGGTATTGAAGCGGGTGCGGGAAGTGGCACTGGGAGCCTATAGCAACCAGGAGGTGCCGTTTGAAAGGGTGGTGGAAGAGTTGCAGCCGCAACGAGACCTGAGCCGGACGCCGTTATTTCAAGTGATGTTTGCATTGCAGAACATACCGGAGGCGGAGTGGAAGTTGGGGGGGTTGAAAGTGACGCGGGAAGAGATGGAGACGGCGTGGGCCAAATTCGATCTCAGTATTACGGTGGTGGAAAGTGGAGAAGGACTGGTTGGAGGAGTTACCTATGCGCGGGACCTGTTTGAGGAAGGGGTGATTGGACGGCTGGTGGGGCACTATGTGACCTTGCTGCGGGGAATGGTGAGGAAGGAGGAGTGTCCAGTGGCTGAGATTGAGATGTTGACGGAAGAGGAACAACAACAGGTGGTGGAGGGATGGAACAATACGGAACGGAAATATGAGGGTAGTAAAGAGATCGCGGAGTTATTTGAAGAACAAGTGGAGAGGGGGCCGGATGCAATCGCTGTGATCGAGGAATCGGTGCAGGTGAGTTACGAGGAGTTGAACAGGAGGGCCAATCAATTGGGGCATTATCTGCGCAGGTTGGAAGTAGGGCCGGAGAAGCTGGTGGGGCTGTGCGTGGAGCGGTCGGTGAAGATGGTGGTGGGGCTGATGGGAATTTTGAAAGCGGGTGGAGCCTATGTGCCGCTGGATCCGGAATATCCGGCGGAGAGGCTGGGCTTCATGATGGAGGACGCGAAGATAGAAATATTGCTGACGTCGCAGAGCTTGAAGTCTGTACTGCCGGTGCATGGAGTCAAGGTGGTGTGTCTGGACGGGGATTGGAGCATGATCGCGGAAGAGAGGTGTGAAAATTTCGAAACCGCCGGACAAGGGGGGAATCTTGCGTATGCGATCTATACCTCCGGTTCCACGGGGAAGCCCAAAGGAGCCATGATCACCCGCGAGGCGATTGGAAATCGTCTGTTATGGATGCAGGAGACTTATGCGATGCGGAGAGATGATCGGGTGTTGCAGAAAACGCCCTTCAGTTTCGATGTTTCGGTGTGGGAATTTTTCTGGCCGTTGTTGTCCGGAGCGACATTGGTAATGGCGAGGCCTGAAGGGCATCGAGACACTGACTATCTAATGCAAATCATCCAGCAGGAGGCCATCACCACTCTGCACTTTGTACCCTCTATGCTGTGGTCCTTTTTGACCGCCGCCAGGATGAAAGAGTGTACGGTGCTGCGGCGTGTATTTTGCAGCGGAGAAGCTTTGGATGCCGAGTTATGCCGCAACTTCCACCGTCAATTGAAGGCCGACCTGCACAATCTCTACGGTCCTACGGAAGCAGCGGTCGATGTGAGCTACTGGCAGATCCCGCGTGATTGGAAGGAGGACAGCATTCCGATTGGTGCACCTGTCGCCAACACGGAAATGTATGTTTTGGATACAAATCTAAACCCGCTGCCGGTGGGGTTACCGGGAGAACTCTATTTAGGTGGAATCCAGTTGGCGCGTGGTTACCTGGGCCGGCCGGAACTCACAGCAGACCGGTTTGTGCCAAGCCCATTTGGAAAGCGTAGAGGGGATCGCTTATATCGAACCGGAGACCTGGTACGGCGACGCGAGGATGGCAACATTGAATATCTTTCGCGTCTTGATTATCAGGTAAAAATTCGTGGGTTCCGGATCGAATTGAAAGAGATTGAAGCTGTTTTGAACGAACATAAGGCAGTGCGTCAATGTGTGGTGATGGTGCAGGGAGATGGACCCGCGACCAAAACCCTGGCTGCCTATGTGGTGGGCCCTGATGGGCTCGATCCCAAGGAATTACGAGCCTATCTGCGAAAACGTTTGCCGGAGTACATGGTGCCGAGCGCTTATGTGGTGCTGGAGCGGTTGCCGTTGACGCCCAACGGAAAAGTGGACCGGAAGGCATTGCTCGCCATGAAAATGCCTGTTCCTGGTGCACGCGTTCAGCCAAGGACAGAGGAGGCGCGTCTCTTGACTCATGGTGACGGCACCGAACTCTACGTCACGACAATATGGGAGGACGTACTGGGGCTGAAAGGACTGCGCGCCACGGATGATTTCTTTGAAATCGGGGGTCATTCGATTGCCGCACTTGTGTTGGCATCTCGTTTGGCGGTGGCCTATGGCAAGCCGGTCCCGGTCAAGGCCATTTTTGAACATCCGACGATAGATGAGATGGCCGCATTCATCCGGCAAAACATCACCTTTTCCCCGCCCACTTCCGTGATTCCTATCAATCCGAGCGGGTCACTGCGTCCCCTGTTCTTTGTACATCCTGCGGGGGGATGGGCGAACTGTTACGTGCCCCTGTCTCGTTTTCTGGGCAAAGATCGTCCCTTTTATGGATTGCAGTCCTATGGGCTCGACGAAGGGCAATCACCTCTCATCCGTATTGAAGATATGGCTGCCCAATATATTCAAGATGTCAAGAAGGTTCAACGCGATGGGCCCTATCAACTAGCAGGCTGGTGTTTTGGGGCGACTGTCGCTTTTGAGATGGCACAACAGTTAACCGCAAGGTCCGAGACCGTGTCATTGCTCGCTATTGTTGACGAAGTTCCAATACATCAACAGGTCTCTACTCCCCTATCCGACGAGGAGATCGATGCGGCCGAGGCCAAGTATTTATGGGCGACGCTACGAGACCTGTTTCCACCAAAGTTCAGGATCTCCGGCCTTTATGTTCCCCCGGAACTTATGCTGGGATTTGAACAGCAACTCGAAGCGGTAGTGTGCCGGTATAAGGAATTAGGTGTACTTCCTCGCGACATTACCTTGCGCCAGTATCGACGTTATCTCCGCGTTTGGGCGACAAATATCGCAGCCCGCCAGAGATATTGCTTCAAACCCTATGCGGGTTCCG
>JASLFF010000048.1 GCA_030150795.1 Terriglobales bacterium
TCTGCGCGAGATTATCCGCTCGTACACGCGTGAAGCGGGCGTCCGCAACCTTGAGCGCGAGATCGGCAACATCTCCCGCAAGGTGGCGCGCAAAGTGGTGAAAGATGCCACGTACACCGTCGCGCTGACCGCAGAGAAAGTCAACGAGTTCCTGGGTGTCACCAAATTCCGTGACACGCTGGCCAATGAAAAGAGCGAAGTCGGCCTGGTCACCGGGCTGGCGTGGACGGAAGTTGGCGGCTCGATTCTGAGCATTGAAGTCGCAATCGTGGACGGCAAAGGCAAGCTCACCATCACCGGCCAGTTGGGCGACGTGATGCAGGAGTCCGCGCATGCTGCTATGTCGTACGTGCGCTCACGCGCCTCGCGGCTTGGCATTCCCAAGGACTTCTACCGCAACTTTGATATTCACGTTCACGTGCCTGAAGGCGCTATTCCCAAGGATGGTCCTTCGGCCGGCATTACGATTGCCACAGCCATATCGAGCGCGCTGAGCAAGATTCCTGTGCGCCGCGATATCGCCATGACCGGCGAGATCACGCTGCGCGGCAAGGTTCTACCCATCGGCGGACTGAAAGAAAAACTGCTTGCCGCCCTGCGCGCCGGGATTAAAGAAGCGGTCATCCCGAAGGAAAACGAGAAAGACCTTGCTGACGTGCCGGAAAATATCCGCGGGCAGATGAAGGTCCACTTCGTGGAAAATATGGACCAGGTACTCAAGATCGCGCTGGAGACTCCGCTCCCGGATTTCCCAGAAGAAGGCGCACAGACGATCCCAGCGCCAGCGGTTCAGCCAGAGATATCCAGAGAGCGCTATTTGTAATTTCTGTTCGTTGGCTCCAAACCGCCTGCATGCATGGTGCATCGGGCGGTTTGTTTTGCGCAAAAGAAGAATTTACTTCATTGATGTGCGGAGCACACTTTAATATTTTTCTTGCTCCAGCAATTCGTCGAATTACTGCCGTGTCTGCATGCTGATCTTGATCCAGTAATCCGGTTTCGGCGGAGGAGGAAACAATCCGCCATTCACTTTGGAGATAATGCAAGAGCTGGTACGCGATGCGTTAGATGCAAAGACCTGTTCCACAATGCCATTCCCTCCAACCTGCAAAACCATATCAAAGGGAGTCAGGGATGAACCGCCGGAGTATTTCGGGCATTTCGATGACAGTGGCCACTATATTTTGCAGCAAAAGTCTTGCCTGCTGCGCGTCAAATTTACGGCCATCGGCAGTTTGCAGATTGTCATCTGCAGCTTTCATTGCCGCCCCAATTGTTTTTGTAGCTCGGAAAGATGGGCCCATTGGCGCACCATGTCAAAACTTTCTTTCTTATGCCAGAGTGCATGGTCCCATCCTTCGCCAATGCGTTTGAATGTCTCATCCGCATACGCCGCATCGCCCCCTATACCAGCCATATATGCCATCGCATTCAAATTGGCAATGGACTCGCCATATTGCTCTTCCACATCAATATAGCCACGTTTAATACGGGGCCATGCAAGGCCGTTGAGTCCGCGATCGTTGTCGCAACCGCAATTGAGGAAAGTCGCAATCTGGTAATAAATCATGTCACCTTTCTTGCCTCCGATGCGATCTGCCGCCTGCTCGGCAAATTCTGCCATCTCGCCCTCTTCTCCTTCCCACTTGGGCATGAGCATTTCTGCCTGAGTACGATAAAAGTATTGATAATCCGGTTCAAAGGCTACGGCCTTCGCAAAAATGGAAGTCTGAGTTTCTTTGCTCTCTCCCAATGCCCGCGCCGTCAGTTGCATGGTAAGAAACCATTCCGGACATTTGGCTGTAAGAGATGAGGCATCCATCAAGGTCTTCGCTGCCATTTCCGCGCGCTCCTGGAACAGCCTCCATCCATCATCGGTCACTTGGTTTGCATAACCGCCGCCCCGGGCCCTCCAGGCATACTGGAGTTGAGCGCCAGCCAGCCCCACGCGAGCGGTAATAGAATTCGGGCGCTGTTTTACCCACGCTTGCAGCCTTGTAAGATGTCCACTCCACTCGCTTTCAGGTGCATCAAAGGTACCGCCTTCAGGCTGCATCAAAGCGCCGTAAATAATGTGGACCGTCCAGAAGCCACCGGGAAGGCGGGCCTTGGTAGAGCGTGAGGTGTCAGCCATTTGATCAAGGGCTTCAAACTTTTCCTGCTGGAAAAGCTTTCGAATTTCCTCTTCATAGCGATCCACTAAGTGGAGGTTGAACTCCTCACGCGTGGCATAGGGAGCATACTGGGCGGAATTTGTTTGCTGTTTGTCAGCAATGGAAGCTTTAGTTGAAGGTATGGCGGTTTCAGGCTCGCCAGAGTGCGGGTTCGACGACTCTGCCGTCGGCGCTGCTGTCTTTTCTTTGTTAGCGCGAAGATGGCGAGCTATGTCGCCCAGCGATGGTGCGTCTTGGCCAAAAAGAAATGTAGTTGTGAATATGAGCAGAAACAATGAAGCGGCTAACTTCTTATCAAACATTCTCAGGAGGATAACGGGTTTCTGCATTGAAAAGTAGTTACCTAGGTTCTAACGCCATGGCTTGGGCAGAGGAAAAAAACTTACTGAGCCAGTGGCGCAAGAAGAAAGTAGCAGGGCAAATACTCTTCTCACGGCTGCTTTTTGCTTCAGAGATCGATCTCTAATGGATGGACGTTCCAGGCTCGGCAGAAGGTTTGGTCGAACCGGTTTGCTGGCTACTCAATGAAGTGCTTACCACGTGGTCCGGATGGCTGGAAGCATCAAAGATTTGCGTTACCCCATTGTTGATGGCTGCTTGCAACGTGAGCACGTTGGTTTCGGGGGTGAGAACTCCAACAAAGGCTTTAGGAAAAATCAAGTGAACGACGCCTGCCAGCGGCCAGCCGTCGCCGCCTTCTGCCAGCCGCGACGATATCACGGCAACGTCAAAAAAATGCTGCGTAAGCGCCAGCAGAGCGGTGGGCAGGTCGCGGGCCAGAATAGCAACGTATCCTTTGCTGACAAAGGAGCTTTGAAAAGCCGAAAGCACGCTCATGTCCGCATGGACAATCAGCGCGGTTTTCGTCGTTTTGACCGTGTCACTCATTGCTTTTCATTCCTAAATGCCATCAACCGGCTGACCGCCCGCTTCAGTTCGTCCAGGTCCACGGGCTTTGTCGCCAGATAATCCACTTTCATCTGCAGAGCGGCCGCGGAATTATCTATGCTCGCGTATCCGGTGCATACAACTACTGCTGGTTTGGGATGCAAACGCAAGGCGGCTCGCGCGACTTCCAGCCCAATATTTTCCTTTTCCATGTTGAGATCGGTAATCACCGCGTCAAAAATGTGCCCATCCTCCAGAAGCTTGAGCGCCCCGGCGCAACTATTTGCGGTAAGGACGGCATATCCTTCTCGCTCAAACACCATCTTCAATGTGAGCGCCACATTGTTTTCATCATCGACGATGAGGAGAGAAGGCTGACGAGCCATAGAGGGAAGGTTCTTTAAGGACTCTTTTTAAAGGACCGTTAAAGCTAATTGTACTCCTGTGAGCTGCTGAAAAAAGTGGCTATCTCTGCCTGCCGCCCTGCAATCCATGGCGACGGGTGGCCAGGTTGCGGGCCACCAACAAGCGGACGACCTTTCGTATCTCTTCCACTTCCAGCGGCTTGAAGCCGCAGTAATCCACGCGCAAAGCCAGAGCAGCGCGCAAGCGCTCAACGTTCGGATATGAAAGATAAACAAAAATTGCGGGATGATACTCCAGAGACTTGGCCTCGCGGGCCAGTCGCAGTCCCAGAGCTTCTGCCTCCAGGTCGAGCTCTGTAATCAGAATGTCCCAGCTCTCGCGTTGCAGCAGGGCCGTTGCGGCCGCATAAGAAGTTGCTGTACTCACCTGATAGCCGTCCCGTTCAAGAATCATTCTGAGCGTTACAATCACGCTCGGTTCGGGATCAACTAGCAGAACAGACGGCATCCGCCCTCAATACTACGTGAGTTGTAAGCAAAATTCACTGATTAGGATGAGTCCATATGGTGACGAGTTGCGTCAACCATGAATCGGAAAGTTACGG
>JASLFF010000817.1 GCA_030150795.1 Terriglobales bacterium
TGAGCACGTTGACGAATTAGCCAAACTTTCACAACCCGCAGCGCAAGAAATGATGGCCCTGACGCAACGGCTGGAAGGCGTCTTGCGTGAACTCTACCGGCCCGATGGCGTCAACCTGGGAATGAACATCGGCAAAGCCGCGGGCGCCGGCGTGGCCAGTCACATCCATATGCATATTCTTCCGCGCTGGTTCGGCGACGTGAATTTTATGAGCGCCGTTGGAGAGACCCGCGTGCTGCCGGAAGACTTGCAGACGACGTATAGGAAATTACGTTCCAAGTTCTGATCCTTGCGGTTAACGCTCTTGGTTTTCCGATCACCCGATCACGCGCGATGTCCCGATCACCCGATTCCTTCACCCCTCCCCCCTCTCTATACCCTCCCAGATTGGCGTAGACTTGAGCGCAGTCATCCCAGGTCATTCCAGATTGGCGTGGGTTTCAGCGATCAGGCATCAATTGGCGTGGGGTTGACCGATTTTGGGTTGGCTGAAAGCTGATCGCTAAGTGCTGATTTTCAAAGATTCCTTCCGCACAGGCGGGCCCTCGCTTGGAGGACAGTGTAACACTTTACTAATTGTTCGCCATTGAGTCAAGAGAAAACTGAAGCAAAAATGCCATCCATTGTGTTCCCCGAAACACGTTAAATAAGATTGTTTGCTATTTATTCGCTGCGATTGTACAGTTATGCATCTGCAGTCACACGCGAACACAATATTGCGCAGCTATCTCGCTTTTGAAAACATGAGAGTGCCTTGTGCCTAGATCAATGGTCTGGTGTAATACGCTGAATGACAAAGGACCGCAGAACAACATCCCGGGGGGAAAAAGGCTGTTGTTCGTCGACGAAAGCAGGCAGCCGTGAGCCTTAAGAAAGTCGCGCCGCCAAATGCCGAGGCCGAAGCCGTCGAGAGCGGCCAACTTCTGAAGCCCGGCTTCGTGATCGACTATGTAAGCGGTGCCGTAGTCAAAGCCAGTCCTGAGGAGATCGAGGCGGTACAAGTCTTCGCCCGCCGTCTTGTAGAAGACTATAGCTACCCAAAAGAGCACATCCAGACCCGCCCACAATATAGGGTGCGGAAACGGCCGTCCGACGAGATCAAGTCGTATCCAGTCGATATTGCCCTCTTCAAGCACGAGGGCCGCGCCGAAGATGACCTCTACCTCATCGTTGAATGCAAAAAGAACAGTCGCAAAGACGGAGTGGCGCAACTCAAGTTGTATCTAGATATGTCGCCTGCGGAACTTGGTGTCTGGTTCAACGGCGATGAGCACGTCTATTTGAGGAAGGTTCATAAGCGCTCCGGAGAACGCGAATATCACGAACTGCCAAACATTCCACGTTACGGACAACGCATCGACGACATTGGGTTGTTCAAGCGCAAAGACCTCGTGCGTCCATCGAATCTCAAAGCTGTGTTTCGTGACTTGCGCAACCATCTTGCCGGCATTACGACTGGCATAACGCGTGACGAAGCTCTCGCGCAGGAAATCATCAACTTGCTGTTTTGCAAGATTCTTGATGAACAAGAAACTGTGCCTGATGAAACAGTAACATTTCGCGCCGGCGTGGATGAATCCGCCAAGGATGTAAAAAAACGTGTCCTTGGATTGTTCGAGAAGGTTAAGACAGCCGTATATGACGATGTATTCAGCAAGACGGACACGATTACGCTCGACCCTGAGAGTGTGCGTTATGTCGTCGGCGAATTACAAAACTATTGCGTTATGGAAGCGGATCGCGATGCCATTGGCGACGCCTTCGAGGTTTTCATCGGCCCGGCACTGCGAGGCACAGAAGGCCAATTTTTCACGCCGCGCAACGTCGTCAAGATGATGGTTGAAATTCTCGACCCAAAGCCCGGCGAAATGATTATCGATCCGGCGTGCGGCTCTGGAGGGTTTCTGATTACGGCGCTTGGCCACGTTTGGCAGCATATAGCCGCCGAGGCGAAGCTCAAAGGGTGGACCGAGCGGCAGCGCGTCAAGCGCGAGATTGATGTTGCTACCGACTGTTTTCGCGGCATTGACAAGGATTCATTTCTCGCAAAGGTCTGCAAAGCCTATATGGCGTTGATCGGAGATGGGCGCGGAGGAGTGTTTTGCGAGAACTCATTGCTGCCATCGGTCGAATGGCACGCCGTCGCCAAATCGAAGCTAGAGCTAGGTACGTTCGACGTCCTACTTACCAATCCGCCATTCGGGGCCAAGATCCCGATCAAAGGCGCAGCCATCCTTTCGCAATACGACCTCGGCTACAAATGGGGACGGGACAAGACAACCAAGGATCCGGTGCGATTGACGGCGCTCGAAGACAAGCGTTCACCGCAAATCCTATTTTTAGAACGCTGTCTACAATTCTTGAAGCCGGGCGGCCGCATGGGAATCGTATTGCCGGAAAGCATTCTAGGGAATCCATCTTACGAATACATAGTTACGTTCATGCAAAAGCACACGACCATTCGGGGCATCATGACAATGCCTGAATCGCTGTTCAAGACCAGCGGCAAAGGCGGCACGCACACCAAGGTGGCAGTGTTGTTGCTCGAAAAAAATGGCGGCAAGAAGGATTATGAGATTTTTATGTCCGACATGAAATGGTGCGGCCACGATTCACGCGGCAACCCGACATTGCGCAAAGACGCCTCCACTGGCAAGATGGCGTTGCTCGACGAGGTGCCAACAGTTCCTGATCGTTATCGTAAAGTGAAACGCAACAACGGCAAGCAAGACCGCCTCGGCTTCAAACTTTCTGCCAGTCAGATCACGAACAGAATCTTTGTCCCGAAGTATTATGATCCAGAGATCGAAGCCGATTTGAACTCCCTCAAGAAAACCCACGAGCTCGTGTGCCTCGGCGACCTGCAAGAGGGCCGAACGCTGTCGGTCGATACCGGCGTCGAAATCGGGAAGATGGCTTACGGTACCGGCACAATCCCTTTCATCCGTACATCCGACTTGTCGAATTGGGAAATAAAGGCGGACTTTAAACACGGTGTCAGTGAGGAGATCTACGCGGGAGCAAAAAGCAAGGTGGATGTGAAAAGTGGCGATATTCTTCTCGTGCGGGACGGCACCTATCTTATAGGTACCAGCGCCATTGTCACCGAAGCGGACCTGCCGATGCTGTTTCAGAGTCACATATACCGTGTGCGCGTACTCAAACCATCAGTCATCAATCCTTGGCTGTTGTTCACGTGCCTGAACACACCGATTGTCAAACGCCAGATCAAATCGAAACAGTTTACCCAGGACATCATCGACACGCTCGGCAAACGATTTATGGAAATAATAATTCCCGTGCCGAAGGATAAGGACCTCGCAAATAAGATAGCCAGTGAAACCCAGGAAATTATTGAAGGCCGCGCCAAATTGCGTAACCGCGCAAAGGCCATCACGCTGGAACTCCAGGGGCCTGCTGTAGGGCAGAGCGATCTTGACGTGCTGGACTAACCGTAAATTTTTTGAGTGCTAATGAAACTTGCGGGGAGCTTCAATGGCAGGCTTCTTCAATAGCACGCTTCCTCGCCACAGAATCCGTAACGCTACCTCTTCCAAAAGTCGTCGCTGGGTTGGTTGAGATCCTTGGAAAGAAGATCGTGGCTTACATATGCAATGCCAAGGATGTCCGTACTGTAGATCGATGGGCTGAAGGCGGCGAGCCTTACAAAGGGGTAGAGGTAAAGCTCCGTGCGACTTATCATCTTGTCAAGTTGCTAAGCGACCACGAGGCGAACAGAGTCGTACAAAGCTGGATTCTCGGATTAAATCCTCAACTCGGTGACGTTTCACCGGCCCGGCTTTTGCGCGATGAGGACATAGCGGTCGCCGGCCCCGCTGTTCTGGGCGCAGGGCGAGCATTCTTGGCTGAGGCTAGATCGAATTTGCAACCGCCGAACGAGGTGTATTGTCCCCTATTTCGGCTGGTCCGGCGGCGGAGGAGGAACCGAAGTGGTGGGCATGGCAGCCGCGTAAGCCATGGGCGGCGGCTGATACATCATTTGCTGCTTCTTCAGCTCTTCAAATTTGTGCAGGCCAAACGTGCCGCGCACTCCATTGATCAGCGCCACCATAATGATCACGGTTAATATGCCAACTCCGGGCGGATGCTTTACCACGTTGTACAGGACTTCCAAGACATACAGAGAGAGACCGCCAATGGCGAACCACCTTGAGCCGCACCAGACGCGCCACGCCACCACGCCAAACAAAGCGGCGTCAACCAGCGCCGATGCCCCTATTCCCATGAAGCTTCCACCGCCAGCAATGCTGACAATGGCAAGCAGAGTGGTTATTCCAGCTACAACTCCGGCCCAGCCGCCAGCCATGTGGGCCGCGTCGCGCGCGGAATCTTCGTCAATGATTTCAGGCCATGCCCAATTTGCCATAACGGCGGAGATTGTCCCTCAGCTCGTGAAAGAGGTCAAACAAAATCTTTGACCATCAATTGCAAGTCAACCATGGCAATCTGAACCAACAGCGCTCCTGCCCAGCAGCTCCCGATTTTCAAGCCTCACCAGATTGTGCCTCCGCATCCTAGATAAAAGACACATTCAATAAGGAGCAGCTATGCCTCATTATGGCATTCTTCGTGATCACAAATTAGAAGGCATTGACGATCTGCGTGGAGCGGACGTTTACGGCGTGAACGACGAGAAGCTGGGAACAATCGATGACGTGATCTTCGATCATTCCAGCGGAGACATTCGCTACATCGTGCTTAAGACCGGAGGCCTGCTTTCCCGCAAGAAAGTTATGGTCCCGGCGAACCGCGTTGAACCCTATGGAAACCACGACGACAAGTTTTACGCCGAGCTGGACAAAGAGCGCCTGGAAATGTTGCCGGAGTTTAACGACGAAACCATGAAGGCGCAGGGCGACTGGTCCACGTATGAAAAGGATTATGAGAAGCGCTGGAGCGATGGCGCAGTTATGTACAACAAGAACACTGGCCGGCTAATCACACCGCCGCCCGAAGAAGTCGTAAGCCCCGCGATTGGTAGCCGTAGCGCGCCTGCTTCCGGCAGGAAGCTTGACCTGAAGCCAGAGAAAGTAGGCAAGGAAGATGACTTGCTGGGTGTGGCGTCAGGCGTAAGCAAGACAACGCTGCGCCCCAAGAAACCTTCCATCGGCGGAAGGGAA
>JASLFF010000066.1 GCA_030150795.1 Terriglobales bacterium
CAGCAACCAGCCCCTTGCGAACCAGCAACCGCGAAATAGACCAGTATTTGGGCCGGAGGGCCTATGCCACTCATAAAATAGACCAACTGCGGAGAACATCGCCCACGCCGTTCTGCTTTATCATTACAAACCATGCCCAGAGAAAAACTATGGACGATGATCGCAGGATTTCTGTGCCTTATCAGCATGTTCTCCGCCGCGCAAGATCAATCTCCAGCAGCCGTTCGCAACGCTGTCCGGGAATATCGCCAGCAGCATGAAGCGGAAATTGTGCGCAGCTTTGCGCAACTGCTCTCGCTGCCGAACGTGGCCAGCGACACAGCCAATATCAAGCGCAATGCCGAGGCAATCAGCAAGATGCTGGAGCAGCGCGGCTTTCATACGCAGAAACTCACCATCGCGGGCGCTCCGCCGGTAGTCTATGGCGAACTCAACACGCCCGGCACGAAACATACGTTGCTTTTCTATGCGCACTATGACGGCCAGCCGGTAGATAAGGCGCAGTGGGCCAGCAATCCGTGGCAGCCGGTGCTGCGCGATGTTCCGGTTGACGGCAAGACAATTCCGCTTGATACGTTGAAAGGTCCGCTGAATCCGGAATGGCGCATCTATGCGCGCTCGGCCAGCGACGACAAAGCGCCGATCCAAGCAGTGCTTACGGCGATCGACGCGCTACGTGCTGCGAAGATTCCTATCGACGTAAATGTAAAAGTGTTTTTTGAAGGGGAGGAAGAAGCAGGATCGCCTCATCTTGCCGACGTATTTCGCCAGTATGGAAATCTGCTGAAAGGCGACATATGGGTGCTGAGCGACGGGCCGGTGAACCAGACGCGGCGCATGCAGCTTTATTTTGGCGCGCGTGGGGTGACCGATCTGGAGCTTACGGTGTACGGCCCGGGCCGCGTCCTGCATGACGGCCATTATGGCAACTGGGCGCCGAATCCGGCGGCGGTGCTGGTGGGCTTGCTGGCGCACATGCGCGACTCAAGTTCTCACATTCTTATTCCCGGATTTTATGACGATGTGCGGGCCTTGACTGCGGCCGAACGGCAGGCCATTGCACAGAGTCCTGACGTTGACACGCCGTTGAAGCATGAGCTTGGACTGGCATGGACGGAAAGCGCCGGTGTTTCCCTGCCGATGGCGATTACTCAGCCATCATTGAACATTCGTGGGATTGAGGCGGGGCATGTTGAGGAGAAGGCACAGAACGCGATCTCCACCACAGCAAAAGCATCGATCGATTTCCGGCTGGTGCCAAACCAGACACCGGAGCGCGTGCATCAACTGGTGGAGCAGTTCATTACGCAGCAGGGCTTTTATATCGTGCGGCAAACGCCGGACATCGAGACACGGCGACAGCATGCGAAAGTAATCAAAGTAAGTTGGGGACCGGGGTACAAGGCAGCGCGCGTCGCCATGGACGATCCTGCAGTGCAGCCGGTGGTGAGTGCAATGGAACAGACGGTGGGAGCGCCGGTGATCAAAATGCCGCTACTCGGCGGCAGTGTGCCCATGTATTTATTTACTGACGTGCTGAAGACGCCGGTTGTCGGGCTCCCAATTGCCAACCACGACAACAACCAGCACGGCGCAAATGAGAACATTCGCCTGCAAAATTTGTGGGACGGGATTGAAGTATTCGCGGGGATTTTGGCTGGCGCGGAGAAGAACTGGAAATAATCGGCGGCGCGGTTTTCAGTTGACGGAATCAGGGGAAAAAGCATCTAACCTCGCATGCCTCGGAACGGACATCGGCTAGGATTTTTGATCATTGAATCAGAGAGAACAGACGGGCTTTCCACGCGCAAGCTGCTGCTGGAATCGGCGAAGCACAACGTGGTGACGGCGTACTCCGGCAAGGAAGGCGTGGAGATGTACAAGCGTTTTCCCAACGTCGACGCGGTCTGCATTGAAGACGAGCTGCCGGACATGAAAAGCTCGGCCATTGCCGACAGCATACGAAAACTTAATCCCAAAGTCCGCATTGTTGGCTTGAGCCCCCGGCTGGCGGCCCTTTGTAAATGGGCAGACAAGACCATTGACTCCCACGATCCCAATGCGCTGCTGGAAGTACTGCAAGAAATGGGCGGCCGCACCGATATTTGACCCGCCTGCCTGATCGCTACCAGTTGCGGCGATCCGCCAAAACCACCGCAAAGGTCCTCTTACTTTCGTTACCTTTCGCCTTGCCAACGGCAGGACCACAATATTCAGATGGCAAGCGCAACGACTTATGAATTGCAGTCCAGCACGATCCACGCGATTGCGCCTGGGCGTGTACGTTTTATTGAGCACCAGGGTAAGCGAATCCTGTTTATCAATTACTCGCATTGTGATGTGGCGATGCTGAAAGCGGTGGCGGAAGAAGGCCATCGCGTGATCGCGCAGGAACCGCACAACACGGTGCTCACGCTGAATGACGTGACGGGCACCAGCTTTGACAAGGAATCCGTCGCCGTGCTGCAAGCCAAGGTAGCGGCCAACGCGCCATACGTCCACAAGGCCGCGGTGATCGGCATTAGCGGATTGCAACGGCTGATCTATGCAGGCGTGCAGACTTTTTCCAAGCGGCGCCTGCCGACGTTTGAAAGCCGCCGCGAAGCCCTTGCGTGGCTGGTACAAGAGTAACGTTTCGCCGAAAATCTTCACTACCAGGTGTGCAAAACAGTTGTCGGCAGGCGAGTTCTCCTGCTAAAGTTTGAGCGCAACGACCCCCTTAAAAAGCTGTTCTTCCAGGAGCATAACAATGTCACGAATGACCCGACTGATCGGCTCATTATTTCTTTTAGCTGTTACCTGCGCGGCCCAGACTTCGGGCAAAAAGCGCGTCGCCGTGCTCGACTTTGACTACGGCACAGTCCAATCGTATGTGTCCTCTATTTATGGCAGCAACCAGGATGTGGGCAAAGGCATTACGGACATGCTGGTGGAAAAGCTGGTAAAAGACGGCAAGTATTCCGTGATCGAGCGCAAGGCCCTGGACAAGATTCTGGCGGAGCAGAACTTCTCCAATAGCGATCGCGCCAACCCGGCGACGGCCGCCAAGATCGGCCAGATTCTGGGCGTTGACGCAATCATCATGGGATCGATCACCAAATTTGGCCGCGACGACAAGAGCAAATCCTATGGCGGCCTGGGCGTCGGACCGCGGGCGTTTGGAATTGGCGGCATCAAGAAGAATGAAGCGAAGGCGGTCTGCGCCATCAGTGCGCGCCTGGTAGACACCAATACCGGCGAGATTCTGGCTGCGGTAACGGGAGAAGGTGAAAGCAAGCGCTCCGGTACGTCGCTCATCGGCGGTGGCGGCGGCGGTGGCGGGGCCGGCGTTGGCGGCTTTGATACGCATGCTTCCAACTTTGGCCAGACCTTGCTGGGTGAAGCCGTAACGCAGGCCGTAACGGATGTTGGAAGTCAGTTGGGTACTTCCGCAGCGAGCGTACCCACACGCAAAGTTGAAGTCAAAGGAGTGGTGGCCGACGTAAGCGGCAACACGCTGATTATCAATGTGGGCAGCAAGACCGGATTGAAAGTCGGCGACGTATTGGAGATCAGCCATGCCGGCCGCCAGATCAAAGACCCCGCAACAGGAAAAGTGTTGAAGACCATTACTACCAAAATCGGAGAAGGCACAGTGACTGAGATTGATGCGGATTCCGCGACGCTCAACTTCAGCGGGACCGGCGCAAAGGTGGGGGACGTGGCAAAGACGCCGTAAAGGGATATCCATTCCAATCTCTGGGCTCGTTCGTTTTTCAGCGGACGGGCCCAAGTTGTTTCTGGGCAATCTTCACCACTTCGTAGCCTCTGTTGGGGTAACGCTTGGTCTTTCCGGATCAAGCACGATCGCGGCGATATATGCCCTCCCCCCATCCCCCTAACTAGGATTCTAAAGGGGTTAAGCGATCCTACCCCAACGCTATCCCGGCGATGACGTGCGATGTAGGCGATTGGCGCGCATCGCACCCACCCCTCCCCCCGGGTTCGACCCCATTCGACCCCACATGACCCCATTCGACCCCATGCCGGGGTTCCCAGATTAAGACTGTCGGTTCTGTTTTCAAAGATCGTCAATTTCACTACTTTTCCGCTCTGGAGCGAATTCCCT
>JASLFF010000079.1 GCA_030150795.1 Terriglobales bacterium
GCCATCGGAGCGCAGCCGCCGCGCGGTTTTAGGATTCAGATCGAGCAGCGCCTTGATGGCAGAACTAGTCTGGCGGCGCGCGCGCAGTTCCAGTACTTGTCCGAGCAGCACCAGCGTTACGATGATGGCGGCGGATTCAAAATAAACTTCAGGCCTGCCGCCATGGCCGAGAAAAGACGCAGGAAAAATGCTCGGCGCCACCGTTGCGATCACGCTGAAGAGATAAGCTGTCCCGGTACCCATGGCGATCAGCGTGAACATGTTGAGGTGGCGATTAACGAGCGATATCCAGCCGCGGTGAAAAAAGGGCCAGCCTCCCCAGAGCACGACTGGAGTAGCGAGCGCGAGTTGCAGCCACTCCATCCATCCCGGAGGCAAGTTGTGCAAGGGACTGCCAGCGGCCATGCCGCCCATGGAAATCGCCAGCAAAGGAATGCTGAGCGCAACGCCGACCCAGAATCGCCGCTGCATGCTGCGCAATTCAGAATCGTCCTCTTCATGAACGCCCGCGGTCACGCGCGGTTCAAGGGCCATTCCACAAATCGGGCAATTCCCCGGACCATTGCTCACGATTTCCGGATGCATGGGGCAGGTGTATTCCACCGTTTCAGGCTCAAGAGCCATGCCGCACATGGGGCATGCCCCAGGGTTGGTCTCGCGGACTTCCGGGTCCATCGGGCAGACGTAGGTGACGGTTCCCTTGCCTGCGGCCTGCTGCTCCGCTGTGCGCTCTGCAGTGGGTTTCAGCGGCATAATCCCACCGATCTGCACCATCTGGCTTTTGGGAAATTGGGGGGCTGGTGGCTTGGCCACTAGATATTTTTCCGGATCGGTATTGAATCGCTTCACGCATCCTTGGCTGCAAAAATAGTATGTCTGGCCTTTGTATTCGGCAGAACCGCGCGCCGTGGAAGGATCAACATCCATGTTGCAAACGGGATCTTTAACGAGCGTCCTGCCTGTTTTTTTTGGGCTTGTTTTTTCTGGATTCATGTCCCTGGGCCTCAGCGGGCGTGCCGATAAAAGAGTTCTGTCAGCTCGTTATAGGTGCGCTGCGCCTGTTTGTCGTCGCCGGAACGCAAGGCTTCCGTGGCGCAATGCTGTAAATGGTCCTTCATCAGGATCCGCTCGACTGCTCGCAGCGATTCATGGATAGCGGACATCTGCACCAGCACGTCGGGGCAATAGCGTTCATCTTCTACCATCTTCTGGACGCCGCGAACCTGGCCTTCAACGCGGCGCAGACGCAGCAGCAAATCCTGGCGCGAGCTGGCTTCCCGCGGCATGGCGCGATGTGTTTCTTTTTGTGCTTTTTGCTTTTTCATAAGAGACGTGATTCAACCTCTAATATACCCCCTAGGGGTATCATGGGTCAACTGGGGACAAGGGCTTGCGATATAGTGGAAGGTCAACAAACATATTTATTTGGAGAGCTAGATGACCCTGCTGGATGTGGTTTTCAAATACGGCACGCCGCCCGGAGAGAAAGAAATGGAAGCGTTAAATAACGCCTGGGAAGTCTACGGAGTTCGCAAGATCAAGTTTGACGAAAAAGAGCACACCATCCGCGTGGAGTATGACGCGTCACGGCTGAACGACGGCGAGATTGCAGGCATCCTGCGGCGGGCGGGAATCGATCTGAGGGAAAAAGTACAGCTCGTGTAATTCCTTTCCGCCGCAAGCGCGATGACTCCTGAATTCAAAAAGCGCGAATTGTCACCTACGAATCAGCGAGGACGTCAACTTCCCCGTTGGGAAGATGTGACAGCTTGAGCGTTCCACTTCCACCGCCTACCATGAGCATTTCCTGGTCCGATAGCGTTCTCGCGCCTTTTCTACCCAGTACTCGATTATCTACGTCGTTTGTCATGTCATTAGTCCTTTCTGCCGCCATACCCCACAAAACCGTTGGTTCGGTAAGAGGGCGGATGCGGCCCTTCAAGATGAGAGACCGCAATCGTAACAAGAAAATTCTTTCACGCGGCTTGCCGGACTAAATTTTTGTATTCTGAAATTCCACTTTGGGAAGCGCTGGCAATCAGATGACTTGTCCACAGTGCGGAGGTGTCGTTCCAAGTCACACTATCCTGGTGTTCCCTAAACTTGTGTTCCTTCACTCCGCTTTAGCGCACCAAGCATTTCGCTCTCGCCTGAGGCCTCTTGACTGTGGCTTCGCCGTTGCCCCGCTTTATAAATCACAAAGCCCAGTATGTTGCTTACCACCACTACTGCGCAGATCTTCGCCGCGTACATTCCGGGGTCAGCCACATCGATGATTGGATAAACCATGATTACCAGCGAGACCACGCTGGAAACCACCAGCGACAATACCTTCACCCATGCGGGCAATGCGCTTCGCAATGCGCGGCGGCCCAGCAGCAGCAACGCGAACAATGCCACGTAGGCGATCGCGTAAAGAGCAATCGAAGAGCCGGCCAGAAGCTGGCTTGCTTCCTGCTCGCGCACGCCCAGCATGCTGAAGAAGATAAGCAGCATGACCAGCACGGCCACAAAGAGAATCGAATTCACCGGAGTGTGCCGATTCGGATGAAGACGCGCGAACCAGCGTGGCACCAGGTTGTCCCACCCGGCGGTCATCGGCAGGCGTGTGAGACCGGTAAAGATCAGGCTGGCGCTGGCCACTGCGCGCATCATCAGCAGTGAGATCGCCAGCGGCGCCGCCCAACCGACAGCGCCAAAGCGCTTCGCATGGTCTGGGGAATTGGGCCAATCACGTTGATGGGCTGTGTATTCGGGGCTGGGGATGGGCCGGAGTCATGAGGGATACTTTCGAGCAGAAGCGGAGCTCAGGAATTGGGCCGATTGTTACCGCTCGGCCACTCAGGCTCACGTCGCATTGCCGATCAAAGCAGAGATCCTTCGACTCCCCTTCGTGCGAGCCCCAGGGTCGCTCAGGATTTCGGCTGGCGACTCCCGCTCGGCATTGCCTTTGCTCACGCTTGCAAAGTGGCAAGTGAGATCCTTCGCGCAAGAACAGCGCTCAGGATTTCGCCTGCAAGCTCCCACTCGGCTTGCGCCTCGTTCACGCTTGCAAAGCGGCTCAAAATGCAACGAGGCACTTTCGAGGGATCTCTGGCCGTTAGATCCATTCGAAAGCGCCCCGATGCGCGCCACTTCGTCTGGCATGGGTTATTGCATCCTCTGTGCCATTCGGTTGCGACTGAAAATAAAGGATTTAGCAGAGCTGCTCAGTGGAAAAGCGCGTAGTAATTCCCTGCCCCTGAAAAAATTGCTCTGTGGATTTTTCTGAGAGCAAGTCTTTCTCCCAATTATTACTTATCCGCAATCCCTTGGCGGCCTTATTCTTAGAACCGTCACCAGCCAAAACATAAGAAGTTGCAAAGAACTTTGTGAATCGTGCCCCGGCAGGAAATCGCGGTTCTCCGCCAAGGGACATTTAACTAACCGCAAGAAAGAAAAGGAGTTCTCCTGAATGTCACATTTCGATCCTAGAATTATCAGCTCCAATCCCAAATCACTTTCCGGCACGCCGATCCTGGTTGTGATGGGCCTTGTATTCGTCGTTATCCTTTTGTGGGCATCCGTGGCGTATGTACCGCCAGGGAACGTGGGTGTGCTGGTATATTTCGGACGTGTCACGGGTGAAACGCTCCCGGCAGGGACCCATTTTGTCTCTCCGTTCAAGATTAACCACGTTTTCTCCGTGCGGACGCAGACGCAGGAAGAACACACTTCCACGCCGTCCATGGAAGGACTGAACCTGGAGATTGATACGTCTCTTATCTATCACCTGGAGCAGAGCCATGCCGCCGACGTTTACAGCAAACTAGGGCCGGATTATGCGCGCACCATCATCGACCCCAATCTACGTTCCATTATTCGTGACACCACTGC
Organism: Terriglobales bacterium; assembly: GCA_030150795.1. The sequence continues at coordinate 3,877 of JASLFF010000079.1, forward strand.
AGGCCATTCTGCCAACACGCTGTATTCAAGCTCCCGCAAAGAACAAAGAAGTGGAAGATGAGATCAAGTCAGGATTGAAAGCGACCCTGGAGCCAAGGGGAATCGTGGTTGAAAGCGTCCTGTTGCGCGACATTCAGCTTCCGCACACGCTCCGGGCGTCAATTGAAACCAAGCAGCAGGCGGAACAGGAATCTCTGGCCATGAATTTCCGGCTGCAAAAAGAACGGCAGGAAGCGGACCGCAAGCGGATTGAAGCTCAGGGCATACACGACTTCCAGCAGATCGTGGCCCAGGGCATTAGCGCGCAGCTGCTGCAATGGAAAGGCATTGAAGCGACGGAAACGCTGGCTAAAAGCCCCAATGCCAAGATCATTGTGATTGGCAATCCTAAAAACGGTTTGCCGCTGATCATGGGGCAGGACTAGCGCATTTCAGACTGACCAAAGTTCAAGGACTGCCGCAGCCATTACTTCAGCGCGAATAAAGCGTTTACGTGCGCATCGATAGTTACAGTTTGCGGAGTAAAGTCAGCCATGGGCGGAGGCGTAGCGGCAGGTGCGGCTGAGCGCGCCATGCCCTGCGCGAATACCATGGGAACTACGTTTGGCTGGTTCACGTCTACTGAAGCATACATAAGATCGCCCAGGGTGCGCCCACCGGCGGTAGCCACGGCTGCAGCCTGATTTTTTGCTTTTTTCAGCGCATCTTCTGAAGCTTTGGCTTTGGCCTGCTCAATGTCTTCCAATGTGGAATTCACTGACTGGTTCTGCGTGTCTTCAATGTCCGCCAGCTGTTCCGTGAGTGCGCCAATCTTGGTGAAGTCGCGCAACTTGAGCGTTATATCTGAAGTGACTCGATAGCCGATCACTTTATGCTTGGGATTTTTCCAGTCGTACATGGGCTGTCCCTGGTATGTTCCAAATTGCGCGGCTTTCAAGTCAATACCATTGCTCTTCAACACCTGTCGTACGTGATCCACGGCCAGTGCTGCGTGGTCATAAGCCGCGCGAGATGTGTCCTGCTGGGAAGCGATGTCCATGCGTATGACGGCGGTGTCAGGAGCGGCCTCAAATTTGCCATCGGCGCCGGCATAGATGGTATTGATCTGGATTGCCCCCGGAGTGGAAGAAACCTGCGCAGACGCAATAGAAGCCAGCGCCAGTATGATCAGTGAAGCTGCAATTTTCATTGGAATATATCTCCGCAAAATACTAACACCCAGATCGGCCAAAGTTGCTGACCCATGGGGCATCGGGTCGCCTATTGACGTACTGACTAGGTGAATTTAGGCTTACCATGCAGCATTCATGCGGAGGAAAGAACTTATGCGTAGAAGAACCGCTGTCAAAATGTTGGGAACGCTAGCGCTGCTGGGGCCGACGGCCGGAACCAGTCTGTTGGCGCAAGGCGACAAGAAAGAAGCGCCGCCGGCACCCGCATTGAAAGTCGGAGATGTTGCTCCTGACTTTACTTTGCCCGACCAGACCTTTAAGAACAAAGTCTCACTCCATGACTTTAAGGGAAAGAAAAACGTTGCGCTGGCGTTTTATATCTTTGCCTTTACCGGTGGTTGAACCAAGCAGATGCAGGCCTTCCAGGCGAATTTGAAAAAACTGGAAGCTGCAGACACCCAGGTGCTGGGTGTTAGCATGGACAGCCCCTTCAGCAACGCCGCTTGGGCGGAGAAAATTAACGTCACGTTCCCGCTGTTGAGCGACTGGGGCGGCGACGTTACCCGCAAATACGGACTCTATGATGAACAACGCAAAATAGGCCGCCGCGTGAACTTCCTGATCGATAAAGACGGCAAAATAGCCGAAATGCAGATTGACAATGACGCTGTTGATCCAACCAAAATGGTTGAATCCTGCGAACGCCGGAAGCTCAAAGGCTAGATGCCGGTAACGGTTCAGACAGAAACCCGCCAGGGACTTTCATCCCGGCGGGCGCTTTTTTTGCTTTCAGTTTCCATTTTGCTGGCCATGTCGCTGTGGTTTACCGGGACTGCGGTGATTCCGCAGATCACAACCCTGTGGCATTCAGGGCTGGCGCTGGGATCGTGGCTTACGATTGCGGTGCAGATTGGGTTCTCTGTTGGCGCAATCACGTTTGCGCTGTTTAATATTCCCGATGTTTTCAGTCCGATTAAAGTTTTGGTTGTGTCGGCCATTGCAGCAGCGGCCGCCAACGCCGCGTTTGCTTTTTTGGCCGCGCAACCACTCCCGGCAATCCTGCTGCGCGGCGCCACTGGTTTTTTCCTGGCAGGTGTTTATCCCGTTGGAATGAAGATTATTGCGGGCTGGTTTCAGCGTGGACGCGGTCTGGCGCTGGGAATCATGATCGGTGCGCTTACTGTTGGATCAGCGCTGCCTCACGCAGTAAACGCAGTTGGCCGCGTGCCGTGGCAAGGCGTAATTCTTCTTGGCAGCGCACAAGCGTTGCTGGGCGCTCTGATTGTTGCCGTAGCAGTTCGACAAGGACCTTTTGCCATGCCCCAATCGCGCTTTGATCCTGCGCAGATTCTTGAGATCATCCGCAACCGGCCGTTGCGACTGGCCAATCTGGGCTATCTGGGTCACATGTGGGAGCTTTATTCCATGTGGGGATGGATCGCCGTGATTTTTTCCATCTCTGCCGGTTGGTCGCGATCAATGTTTGAAGCCATGGCAGCGCTGGCCATCGCTATCGGTGCGGTGGGCTGTATATGGGCCGGGGCAGCTAGTGATCGGCTGCAAGACCAAGCGGCTTCCGTGCGAGTGGCGCAACGCGCACGCGTCACCATCATTGCCATGGCAATCAGTTCAGTTTGCTGCGTGCTGGCTGCGCTGGTGCTGCATCGTCCCATGATTCTGATTCCGCTTTCGATGATTTGGGGAATAGCGGTCATTGCCGATTCAGCGCAGTTCTCCACTATCATCAGCGAGGTCTCTGACAAAAATTATGTTGGCACGGCGCTAACCTGCCAGGTGGCTCTGGGCTTTCTACTGACCGCCTTTGTTATCCGATTGATGGCAGCTATTGCAGCCCGTTACGGATGGAATTGGGCGTTGGCCAGCATGGCGCTGGGACCATTGCTGGGAATTTGGGCGATGAGAGGGCTGATTCCCCGCGCACAGAAGACGACGGCCTGACCCCCCTCATGGATTGATTTTTACACTTTAACGTTTTTCCAAAATAAACTTCGAATTGGCTGGTCTCAGGGTTAAAATCCCGCAGCTAGTTTCCTCTCAAAGGAGACGGTCTATTATGCGCAGAGTGTTCTCCCTGACTTTCGCAGCATCCCTCGCCGTAAATGCGTTTTGTTTTGCTCAAACAGGCTCCATGGCGGATCTGCGCGCGGATGAACAGAGGCTGCATCGGCAAGAGCTTCAACTTGATCAGGACCGCGACCGTTTGGCACTTGATCGTCGCATCCATGCATCGCGCATACAGATCAGGCTTGACCAAATGCAGATCAAGCGCGATCGACTGGAAATCAAACAGTTGAGATCTGATATCAGAAGGGACCGGCGGGCGAGGGGCAGATATCACTCGACTTATTAGATCCTAGCCCCGCTACCCACCACCCGTCACATCGGCCAGCGATGCACCCCAGCAGCGCGTGATATTCTTTCCGTTTCACTTCATTCCCCGCTACACAAAAAACGGAGCGTTGCCACGCTTATGAAACAACGGATTCTTTTTTCGATCACGCTTCAGTTCGCAATGCTGGCTTCCTCGGCCATGGCACAGCAGCCCAAGGTCACGCCCGTTCCTCCAACGCCCCAGGCGCCGACCGCTGGTGAATCAAAAGTGACTGAGCCTCCGCATGAGCTTACCGTGGCAGACGTGCATGCGTTTCTAGACGGATTTGTTCCCATGCAGCTTGAGCGTGAAGATATTGCCGGAGCAGTAGTGCTGGTGGTGAAGGATGGGGCAATCCTATTCGCCAAAGGCTACGGCTACAGCGATGTGGAAAAGAAAACTCCAGTAACAGTTGATGCTACGCTATTCCGTCCGGGATCGATTTCCAAGCTGTTTACATGGACCGCCGTGATGCAGCTAGTAGAACAAGGCAAGCTCGATCTGGATCGCGACATCAATGAGTATTTGGATTTCAAGATTCCGGTGAAATTCGGCAAGCCAATTACCTTGCGCAACATCATGACGCATACCCCGGGCTTTGAAGAGCAGATCAAAGACTTGATCACTGAAGACGCCGCTCCTGCTGCAACATTGAAGCAGCATCTGGTTACGCACATTCCGGAACGCATCTTCCCTCCCGGAACCACGCCTGCCTATTCCAATTACGGAGCTTCACTGGCAGGATACATTGTGGAGCGCGTTTCCGGCCGTCCGTTCAATGATTATGTTGCGGAAAATATTTTCAAGCCGCTGGGGATGGCGCATTCCACATTTGCGCAACCGTTGCCTGCCGAATTAAAGCCGCTGATGTCGAATGGTTACAGGCTGGGTTCGGGCAAGTCCAAA
>JASLFF010000088.1 GCA_030150795.1 Terriglobales bacterium
TTTAAAGCTTTGATGTTGTGAACTGAACCTGTCGACAAATCATCGACAATTGTGACATCGTCACCGCGAATAACAAGTCGCTCGGCAAGATGCGATCCGATAAACCCCGCACCACCGGTGATAAGAACCTTCATTGCTGTCTCCGTCAAGCCCTATTTATTTGTCCTGGATTGGGGTGTGACGCAATAATACTAGACCACCGCGACAAACCGCTAATTAAGATATGTTAACGTTTCCCGTTTCTGCTTAAGCAAAACAAGGAAATGTACCGCCCTGATGAGTGTTTTGTAAACAGGCCTTTCTAATCTCCAAAAGTTGGCCGCAGTTGGAGCGCTCCATCCTGCATGGCGAAATCCAGAGACCGGTTTTTCACATTAGACCGGCCTACACTGTAATAAGTGAGTCCAGCCCGGGACATCGTTTCAGGGGAATATAAATTTCTTCCATCCAGCACCAGCGGAACAGCCAGCACTCTGCGAATACGCTTAAGATCCAGAGCGGCAAACTCCTTCCACTCCGTGAGGATAAGCAGCGCATCAGCGTTGTCGGCGGCGGCATAAGCGTCCCTGGCATACGTCACGCTCTTTTTCAGGACCTCTTTAGCCTTTTCCATAGCCGCAGGATCGAAAACTGTGACTTTGCAGCCCTCAGCCAGCAGTCCTTGGATCACATGAATCGCTGGCGACTCGCGAATATCGTCTGTGCCGCCTTTGAAAGCCAATCCCAGTGCAGCGACACGTTTGCCCTTGAGTGTCCCTAGTGCGCCGCTAACCTTCTGTAAAAACCTGGTAATCTGTTCCTGATTGATTTTGGACACCTCTTCCAGCAGGTTCCACCGACCGCCGCACGCCCGCGCTACAGATTGGAACGCTGCAACGTCCTTGGGAAAGCAGGACCCGCCGTAACCTATCCCTGCCCGCAGGAACTTCTGCCCGATTCGCTTATCACTCCCCATTCCCCTTCGCACTTCTTCAATATCTGCGCCAACGCGCTCAGAAACATTGGCCACCATGTTGATGAAAGAGATTTTCATCGCCAAAAATGCATTGGAAGCGTGTTTGATGAGTTCCGCGCTTTGAGTTGAAGTTTCCAGATACTCCAAACCCTCAGAGCCATCCGGCCCCGGAACAGCTCCGGACTCCTGGGAATAGCTTCCGTCAAGCAGCGATGTGTAGATTTCACGCATGAGTTTTCTGGCCCGGTCGCTATCCCCGCCAACCACAATCCGGTCAGGATAAAGAAAGTCCGTTATGGCTGTTCCTTCTCGTAAAAACTCAGGATTGGAGACAACATCAAAATCCTCAATGGCACAGCCATTCTCCAGCATCAACTTTTGTATCCATGCGTTGGTGTAGACAGGAACCGTGCTCTTTTCAACAATCAACTTGTAGCCATTGGCCTGCTGGGCAATCTCATGGGCTACAGACTCCACATAGGATAGGTCTGCCTGCCCATCAGCACCCTGAGGCGTTCCCACCGCGATCACAATGGCTGTGGCGCCACGAATAGCTTCAGCCGAATCGCAGGAGAAGGTCAGCCGTCTGCCACGGTTGCGTCCCAGAACTTCAGGCAGAAATTCCTCATGGATTAAGACTGCACCAGCATTCAAGGCCGCGATCCTCTCCACATTGTTGTCCACGCAAACCACCTTGTGGCCAAGTTCAGCGAAGCAAGCCGCAGCAACAAGCCCTACATATCCAGAACCTATGACAGCAATTTGCACCAATGACCTCTCACTCAAGGGGTGGATGAATAAATACTTTATCAGATAGATTCAGCAACTCTGCGCACTAATTTCTCCTAGATCAACAAAGAGTGTTCCGTATCAAAATAAGTGCATTGCCCGAGCCTGGCATTAAGAAAGGTTAGGATGGAGCGTTATCTAGTGCATGGAATAGATAAAGGCTTTCATATCTTCGAACAATCTCCGGAAGGCTGAATTCGGTTTCAATTCTTTTCCGTGCTTTAGCTCCCAACTGTTGGCGTTCTGCCCATCCCAAGTCAGTCAGACGCGCAATGGCATTGGCAAGCGCATTTGGTTCGCGGGGCGGAGCCACCAAACCGGTGTTTCCAACAATGTACGCGCTGTCACCCACATCCGTTACCGCACAAGGGACACCGCACGCCATAGCTTCACCAATGGAATTGGAGAAACCTTCGCCCCAGGCAGATGCTGAACAAGCGATATCAAACGCATTGTTTAAACGCGGAATATCCGATCGCTCTCCCAAAAATATGGTGCGATCCTGAAGCCCGTTTTGCCGGACAGCTTCTGCAAGCTCATATTGTTTCAAACTGACTCCGGTTCCCGCCAAAACGAACTTCGCCTGCGGGTGAGATCGAGCTACCACGCCAGCAGCCCGGAAAAAGCCTGCGTGGTCCTTCATGGGATGGTAGCGCGCCACCAGTCCAACGAGAACGATATCGTCGCTGACGCCAAGCTCCGCTCGTACCGCCTTGCGTGCTGCCTCATCTGGACGCAGCGCCTGGCAATCAAAACCATTGGGAATAATCACGCGTTTTTCAGCGCGATAACCCAACTCCTCATGCTGAGTAGCGCTGGTTTGGCTGTTGTAAATAATGACTGCCGGCCGCGCGGAAAGACGCGCGCCGAGGCGAATCAGTTTCGCGGTCAACCATCGCTCATCGTGCAGATCGTACACGGTCTGCCGGATGTTCCACAGCACCAGCGGCTTCTTTCCCGAAGCACTCTTCCGCAGCCCTGACGTGGCCATGCTGGCCATCAGGTTGCCGTGATACATCCATCCCTGGATTAATTCTGGAGCAATGCGCCGAGTCAGTGACAGCATTGAGAGCACACGAAAAGGGTTCGGCGCATTCCGCTGCAATCCCAGGCAGTGGACCGGAACCCCCAGGCCGGCA
>JASLFF010000213.1 GCA_030150795.1 Terriglobales bacterium
CGATCACCCGATCTTGATCCGCCCCCGCCAGCCCCAACTCTCCGGCTATCCCTTTCATCGCCTCGATGCAAAACGCGATGTGCTCTTCCAGATCAACGCCAAGATCGGCAGCGCCGTTGATGATGTCATCGCGATTCACGCTGCGGGCAAAAGCTTTGTCCTTCATCTTTTTGCGGACGGATTTTGCTTCCACCTCAGCCAGTGACTTATTCGGCTTGACCAGCGCTGACGCGGTAATGAAGCCGGAAACTTCGTCGCACGCGTAGAGCGCCTTCTCCATTTGGCTTTCACGCTTCACGCCGCTGTAGTCGGCATGGGAGAGAATGGCGCGGCGCACTTCCTCCGGATATCCGCGCTCTTCCAGAATCTTGTTCCCCACAAACGGATGCTCCGCCGGCGTGGGATATTTTTCATAATCAAAGTCATGCAGCAGTCCAGTGATGCCCCATTTGTTTTCGTCCTCGCCAAACTTGCGGGCGTAAGCGCGCATGCATGCTTCCACCGCCAGCATGTGCTTGCGCAGGCTTTCTGACTGGGTGTATTCGCAAAGCAGGCCCCAGGCCTGGCTTCGATCCAGAGTGGTTCCGGTCATCTCATTCATAGTTTTATCCTGTTTTATACCTGTTTTCTCTATTTATTCACCTATTTTTTACTATTAACTCAGGTTTTTACCTAAATTTCTTATTGACAATTGTGAGTTGATGCCTGAGACTACGGAAGTTACACGTACCACCGAAGTAAAGGTTTTTTGGAGAAACTGCCTGCTCTGGCAACTCCGAAACATCCATGGCAACAGCATTGGCGCCGGTCGATTCCCGGGAAGTTGTACGTTGTGACCATTGTCATTTAGTCCAATTCAGGACCAATAACAATCTTTGCAGAAAATGCCGCACGTCGCTGGATGAGGATGAACCCGAGCCGATCCTTGAAGTCCAGGCGCCGATAGAGCCGTCGTCAAACGGACATCATTCCCATCTTCAGGTAGCGTCAGCCATCCGTATGCTAAGGCAAAAATCCGGATTGAGCCAGCGCCAGCTTGCCTTGCGCATGCAGGTGCCGCGCACGTATGTCTCGAAGATCGAAAATGAAAAAGCCATGCCCACGCTTTCTTCACTGCAGCGGCTGGCCACGGCCCTGGAAGTTTCCATGGCCGATCTGCTCAAAGGCTCCAACCGGTCGCTGGAAGATGACATTGCCGACCTGATGCATGACGAGTTTATCGCCGAGATCATTCAATGCCTGGACAAGCTGGATTCCATGCAGCGCTCCAGCCTGCTGGCACAGGTGCGCGACTTGAGCATTCGTCCGCGCCGTAGCGCGTCGTAAACGCCCTCTCCTAAATAATGACTGAGGTTCAGCCGGGGACATGTTCTCCGGCTGATTTTTTGCTTCTGTTCCGAGCGCAGCGAGGGAACCCTTTGGTGACGACGTTGCCTTGGGAAATACAAAAACACCAGCGCTTGTTCTGCATAATTCCCCATCAGCGCGAGATCACTCTTGCTGAAGGATCTTTCATTGCCATAGCGATCCCTCGCTTTGCTTCGGGATTTCAGAAACAACCCCTTACAACTCCTTCCAGCTTCTCACACTCCAACCATTAGGTAGCGTTGGAGGTCCTTTGATCACGATTTTGATCGTTATTCTGGTATTGATGCTGATCGGTGCGTTGCCATCATGGCCGCACAGCCGCAACTGGGGTTATCGTCCTGTCGGCGGATTGGGACTGATACTGATCATCATCCTGATTCTCTACATGTTGGGGTACGTATAGGAATGCGTATGAAATTCATCATTACAGCCGCACTCGCTCTTTCGCTTCTGCTGATCTCCGCCTGCTCCAATCAGGACACGGAAAAAACCAAGCAGGAAGCCGCTAAAGCCACCGAACAGATCAAAGAAGGCAGCAAAGTTGCGGCCGTTGAGTTGAAGAAGGACGCTAAAGAAGCGGCAAAGCAGAGCAAAGCCATTGCAGAAGGCGTGAAGCAGGGCCTTTCCACGCCGGATAAAGCGGTTAACGTGAACTCGGCCTCCAAGACACAGCTCCAGACTCTGCCGGGAATCGATGAAGAAACCGCGGACCGCATCGTCAAAGGCCGTCCGTATCACACCACGGACGAAGTAGGAACCAGAGGCGTGGTCTCACCCGATCAGTTCAACGCGATCAAGGACAAGATTGCGGTTCGTTAACATCTCGAGCGGAGCGAGAGATCCCTATCGCTTGTGAACGTTGATCTTCAGTCCTTTATTTGTGTCTCTTGTCCTTCGTCCTAAGCCTTTAGCAGTTCTCGCTGCGTTCTGCTTTAGCTGAGCTATTTGCTAATTGCCAGTTGCTAATTGCTTATTTCGTTGGCTCCATCTCCAGCGCATCGTTAAACCGATTGAACTAGTTAAACAGCCCGATCGCGGCCAGCAGCTCGATAATCTCACCTTCGTCAAAGTGCCGGCGCAGCTCAGTAAAGAGCTTTTCGTCCACGGTGTGCGCGTCGCGGGTAACGCGTTCCGCCAGCCGCAGAGCGGCTTTTTCTTTTTCCGTGAAGTCGGACCGGTTTTCAAAGTTGGCCAGGTCGTTGATCTGGTCGTCTGTCCAGCCGTGCCGTC
>JASLFF010000241.1 GCA_030150795.1 Terriglobales bacterium
CTTGGAATAGGTGTCCAGAATCTCCGGGTCCACTTCTTCCAAACTTTTGAGCTCTTTCTTTTGCTTGGGCGCTGAATAATAAGAGAGCGCCTGATAATCAATAGGCGGATATTTCACGTTCGCCCAGGTGGGTTCGGCGTGCTTCTGCTCCAGAGAAGCCCAGTAACGATACGCCTTCAAACGCCACTCCGTCATGAACTCCGGCTCGCCTTTCTTGAGCGAGATGGCGCGGACAATTTCTTCATTCAGCCCCGGCGGAAGACGGTCTTCATCAATGGAGGTGATAAATCCCCATTTGTATTCCTGCTGTGTGAGGTCGTTAATCTGGTTGACTGTGCTGCTCATCTCACTCCTTCCGCAACTCTGCTTGCGGGTGTAATCGATGCCACTAATTCCTGGTCGTGTTTGCGTTCATGGTGCGCCATCTGATGGTTCAGGTCAGCTAGGGTAACGTGCTCCAGCGCGTCGCGCAGAGCATCGCCAATAATCTGGGAGTTGCTCATAATGGCGCATGAACGCTCCATGTTGCACAGACCCTTGACCACGCTGCATTCTGTGAAACCAATGGGCCCTTCCAGCGCCAGAATGATCTCAGCCACGCTGATCGAACGGGCGTCACGGGCCAGGTTGTATCCGCCATTCACCCCGCGGTGCGAACTTAAAAGTCGATGTTCCGATAGCTGCCGCAATAGCTTGCCCACGGTCGGCAGGGGCAGTTTGGTCTCTTTGGCCAGGCTCCGCGCCGTGTGCGGCGTTTCTTCAGGACTGCGCGCCACGTGCGCCATCAGCACAATGCCGTAATCCGTCAATTTGTTGAGTCTGAACATCGTTATGTTTCGTGGGCCCAGCCACACGGGCCAGCAGCTGGATACAATACCAATCCAGTATTATTTTATCGAGGATGGCCGTCAAATACAAGACCGGAATGGTATTGATTCATATGGTTTACCGCAAAGGGCGCAAAGGGCCGCAAAGGAAATTGAAGATATAGGGTTGTCCTTTGCGTTCTTTGCGTCCTTTGCGGTAATGGGGTTGGCAGCCGCTGTCTATGTATATAGGATTGTTGTCCTAGGAGGCGCATGGCTGGCCGTTTCTCAAACAAAGTCGCTCTCGTTACCGGCGGTACCGGTGGACTGGGCCGGGCGGTAACGCTTGCCCTGCTGCATGAAGGCGCGTCGGTAATCGCTACATATATCAAAAAGGATGAAGCCGACGCCCTGCGTGACGCTGTGGGCCCACATGCCCATCTTGAACTTTTGCCGCTCGATGCTACGGACGAAGCCGCCTGCCGCGCCCTGGTGGATGGCATTACAGCGCGCCATGGCTACCTCGATATTCTGGTGAACGCCATTGGCGGTTATGCCGGCGGGGCCGTGTGGGAGACCGATCCCAAAACCTATCAACTCATGCTGACCTTGAATTTGCATGCAGGTTTCAACCTGGCGCGGACGGTAGTACCGGCGATGCTGCAGCAGAAAAGCGGCGCAATCGTGAACATCGCCTCAAAAGCGGCTCTGGACCACGCCGCAGGCGCCGGAGCGTATGCCGCATCCAAAGCTGCTGCCTTGGCGCTGTTTGATTGCCTCGCGCAGGACGTGAAAGGCAGTGGAGTCCGTGTCAATTCCGTGCTGCCGAGCATTATCGATACCGAGCCGAACCGCAAAGCGATGCCAACGGCTGATTTTTCCAAGTGGCCCAAGCCGGAAGAGATTGCGCAGGTCATCCTCTTCCTGTGCAGTCCGGAAGCAAAGTTAATAAACGGCGCGGCGATTCCGGTATACGGCGAGAGCTGAAAAAACACGCGTCCACGTGCGGTGTATATGCAGGTGAGTAAAGAACTGTTAACAAAAACTTCGCGAAACTTCAGCAGCCGTTTTCCGCGTTGATAATATAATCAATCTTTGAATCTCCCCATTCGTTTTTAACGTCAACATAGATATGTTTTTGGCTGCAAGTTTGGTGGCTCAGCTTAAGCGTTGAGCGCGGCCCTTCCTAAAGGACTAGCAGATGTGGATTGTTCGCCTCGCGTTACAGAGGCCTTATACGTTCGTAGTGATGGCGCTTTTGATCCTGATCTTAAGTCCCATCGTCATCATCCGCACGCCGGTCGATATCTTTCCTGAAATTAATATTCCCGTTATCAGCGTCATCTGGCAGTTCCAGGGCTTGTCTCCGCAGGAAATGACGGACCGCATCGTGAGCAACACCGAGCGCGGTCTAACAACAATAGTCAATGACATTGAGCATACGGAAACGCAGGCCATGGATGGCCGCGCCATCACCAAAATCTTCTTTCATCCCACGGCCAACCTGCAGATTGCGCTCTCGCAGGTTACAGCCATCTCTCAGACCGCCGTGCGACAGCTTCCGCAAGGGACCACGCCGCCGCTGATCATCGTGTATTCCGCTTCAAGCGTACCTATTGTGCAGGTGGGCATCAGCAGCAAGACTCTGCCGGAGCAGGCGCTGAATGATCTTTCCGTAAACTTCATACGCCCGCAGATGACCAACGTCAGCGGGGCTGCGATTCCCTTCCCCTATGGCGGCAAGCAGCGTGTGGTCGCCGTCGATATTGACACGGCTGCGATGCAGGCAAAAGGTCTGACGCCGGTTGACGTGGTGAACGCAATCAGCGCGCAGAACCTGATTCTTCCTTCAGGAACAGCCAAGATCGGCGCATTGCAATATGAAGTTTCGATGAACGGCAGCCCTGATACCATCGCCGAGATCAACGGTCTTCCCATCAAAACGCAAAACGGGGCAACCATTTATATCCGCGACGTGGCCCACGTCCGCGACGGTTTCTCGCCGCAGACAAACGTCGTCCGTCAGGATGGCATACGCGGCACGCTGATCACCGTGATGAGAAACGGAGGCGCTTCCACGCTGGATATTGTCCGCGATATCAAGTCTGCCCTGGCAAAAGTAGCGCCCACGCTGCCCGGCGGCGTTGATATGAAGTTGCTTTTCGATCAATCGCTGTTTGTGCGCGCGTCTATCAACGGTGTCGTGCGGGAAGCGTTGATTGCAGCGTGCCTTACAGCAGGCATGATCCTGCTGTTCCTGGGCAACTGGCGCAGCACAATTATTATTGCCATTTCTATTCCGCTATCCATTCTTTGTTCGGTCATCAGCCTCGCGGCCCTGGGCGAGACATTTAACATCATGACCCTGGGAGGGTTGGCGCTGGCCGTCGGCATCCTTGTCGACGACGCAACAGTAGAGATTGAAAACATTGATCGCAATCTGGCGCAGGGAAAAGAGCTGAAACAGGCCATTCTTGACGGCGCTTCGCAGATCGCCGTGCCCGCGTTCGTCTCCACGCTTTGCATCTGCATTGTGTTTGTGCCCATGTTCTTCCTCACTGGCACGGCAAAATTCCTGTTTGTTCCACTGGCTGAAGCCGTCGTATTCGCCATGATGGCGTCTTACCTGCTCTCCCGCACACTGGTCCCCACATTAGTGATGTACTTCCTGAAGAACCATGAGCATGAAGACAAATTCAAGGTCGGCACCGGGATCTTTGCTCCACTCAAACGTTTCCAGATAGGTTTTGAGCGCCGGTTTGAGCAGCTTCGCGATGCTTACCATCGCACGTTGCGCTCCGCCATGGACCATCGCGCGCTCTTTGTTACAGCGTTCCTGCTGTTCTGCATCCTTTCCATGGGACTGGTTTTCTTCCTGGGAGAGGATTTCTTTCCCAGCGTGGATGCCGGCATCTTCCGTATGCACTTACGCGGTCGTGCAGGACTCAGGATCGAAGAGACCGCGCGCCTGTGCGATGAAGTGGAAAACTATGTTCGGACAAAGATCCCGAAAGATGAGTTGGTCACTGTTCTTGACAACATCGGCCTGCCCTACAGTTCCATCAACAACTCCTACAGCACGGCCGGTAGCATTGGCACGTCAGACGCGGAAATCCTGTTTTCATTGAACCAGGAAAAACATCATCCTACCGATGACTATGTAAAGCAGCTTCGTGAAGATCTGCCGCGGCAGTTTCCTGGAGTTGAATTCTTTTTCCAGCCCGCTGACATCGTTACGCAAATTCTGAACTTCGGGCTTCCCTCCCCAATCGACATTCAGGTTGTGGGCAAGAATCAACAGCAGAATTATCTGCTGGCACAGGAGATGGCCAACCAGTTGCGGCATGTTCCCGGCGCTGCCGACGTTCACGTGCAGCAGTTGGTCAATTCTCCGGCGCTCAACCTGAACGTTGATCGCACGCGCGCTCAGCAGGTCGGCTTACAACAGCGCGACGTGGCACAGAACCTTCTAGTGTCATTGAGCGGCAGCTTCCAGACAGCTCCAACATTCTGGCTGAATCGCGAAAACGGCGTCACTTACAACGTCGCTGTCCAAACACCGGAATACCGCGTGGATTCGCTGCAAGCGCTGATGAATACGCCAATTACCGCCGTCGGAGCGCCCGCTCCGCAGGTTCTTGGGAACCTGGCCACGGTAACACCGGGAGTGACTCCGGCCGTGATTTCCCATTACAACATCCAACCCGTCATGGACGTTTACGCCAGCGTTCAGGGGCGCGATCTGGGCGGCGTGGCGCGGGACACGCGAAAGATTGTCGCCAGTTTTGAGAAGAAGCTGCCAAAAGGCTCGCGCATTGAAGTTCGTGGCCAGGTCGCCACCATGACCAGCTCCTTCGAAGGTCTGGGCATTGGACTGGTAATGTCAATCGTGTTGATCTACCTGCTGATTGTGGTCAACTTTCAGTCGTGGCTTGATCCGTTCATTATCATTACGGCGCTACCCGGGGCGCTGGCGGGAATCGTTTGGATGCTTTTACTGACGCACACTACGCTGAATGTACCTTCTCTCACTGGCGCTGTAATGTGCATGGGCGTGGCAACGGCCAACAGCATTCTGGTGATTTCATTTGCGCGTGAGCGCATGGCGGAAGGGCTGACGGCGTTCGACGCTGCAATGGAAGCCGGCTATACGCGTATGCGTCCCGTAATTATGACGGCGTTGGCCATGATTATCGGTATGGTGCCCATGGCGTTAGGTTTGGGCGAAGGCGGAGAGCAGAATGCCCCGCTGGGACGCGCGGTGATCGGCGGGCTGGTCTTTGCCACGGTGGCAACCCTGTTGTTTGTGCCGGTCATTTTCAGCATGATTCATGGACGCAGAGAAGCAAAAGCAGCGAGAAAAGCTAGCCTCCCGCAGGAAGCTTATTCCAGGACGTAAACGGACTTATGACACAGCTCACGGAACAGAGAAATTCAGAACCGGGAACTAACAGCGCTCCCCCCGCAACGCACCAGGCGCAGCCTGCTAAAAAGAGCGGATTGTTCGCCATTATTGTGGTCGCAATCCTGATGGTGGCAGGCGCCTTCGCGCTGGTGCGGCGTTTTACCGAGCGTGGGGCGCTGGCCAAGGAGACGGAGCGGCTGGCCATACCAACCGTCGGCGTGATAAAGGCCAGTGCTGAACCCGCCGCTGATGAATTGGTGCTGCCCGCCCAGCTTCAGGCCTATGTTGAATCGGCGATTTACGCCCGCACCAATGGATACCTGCTGCGCTGGAACAAAGACATTGGCAGCCAGGTAAAAAAGGGTGAACTTCTGGCAGAAATCGATACTCCGGAAGTTGACCAGGAACTCTCACAGGCCAAGGCGGCCCAACAGCAGACTGTGGCGCAATTGCAGTTGGCCAAATCTACTGCTGAACGCTGGATCAACTTGCGTAAAACGGACTCTGTATCGCAACAGGAATCAGATCAGCAATCCAGCGCTTACACGCAGGCGATAGCCAATAACGCCGCGGCAGAAGCCAACGTGCGCCGTTTACAGCAGCTTGAATCGTTCAAGCACGTTTATTCCCCGATTTCCGGTGTTCTCACCCGTCGCAACACAGATGTGGGCGCTCTGATAACCGCGGGTAGTTCCGGCACAGGCAAGGAATTGTTCGACGTAGCCCAGGTTGATCCCTTGCGTGTCTTCGTCAGCGTACCACAGACCAATGCCGGTTCCATTCGCGCCGGTTTGCCTGCATACATAGAGTTGAGTGAGCATCCGGGGCAGAAATTTACGGGCAAGGTGGTTCGAACCTCGGACTCCATTGATCCGGCTACGCGCACTCTGCTTACGGAAATCGATGTTCCCAATCCTCAAGGACATCTGCTGCCCGGATCGTATGCTGAAGTCCATTTCGCCGTGCCGGTCCAGATCACTCGCTTGTCGGTTCCCGTGAATGCATTGCTTTTCCGTCCAGAAGGCCCTCGCGTCGCCGTGGTGGGTTCAGATCGCAAGGTCCATCTAAAAGCGGTCAACATTGGCCGAGATTACGGGATCAAGGTGGAGATCCTTGGCGGACTCGATCCCAATGACCAGATTGTGGTAAACCCAGCCGATTCTCTTGAAGACGGCCAGGAAGTAAACATCAAAGCCGGTGCTGGGGGCGGATCGCAATCGTGAGGCTTGATCTGGTTCGCTTCTCTGGAAAGATAACGGAAAAACCCCTCGGTCACGCCACACTCGATGACGCGACAAGTGTCAGAGCACGCCTTCAGTCGTGCCGTAAAGGCTTTCAATTGAGTTGGGCTTTAGCCCCTGCAAAGAAAAGTCTTGCCTTTCTCTGCGCGGTCTTTCTAGTCCTTTTGGCTGGATGTACCGTGGGGCCGAATTATCACCGTCCCGACGTCGCCACCGCTCCTGCATGGAAAGAGCAGCCGCCATGGCGTGCCGCCGATCCCAAAGACTCTATCCCTAAAGGAAATTGGTGGACTACATTTGCTGACAGTGAACTGGACCAGTATGAAACGCAGGCGCTCAAGTCGAACCAGACCATTGAGGTAGCGCGGTACCAATTGGAGCAGGCGAGAGCTTCAGCACAAATCACCCGGTCAGGATTGTTTCCGCAACTCACTGCGGGCGTTTCCGCGCAACGTTCCCAGACATCCGCCGGCAAGCCGACCACTACCGGCATCCCCCTGGTGTCCCCTTCCACGTCCAATGATTTTCTGATTCCGTTTAACCTCACCTGGGAACCGGACGTTTTTGGTGGCGTCCGGCGCAGCCTTGAATCCGCGAACGCCTCTTACCAGGCTTCCGCTGCCGCTCTGGAAAACGTGCGTTTGGTGATTACCTCGGAGCTGGCGGTTGATTACTTCACTCTGCGTGAACTCGACGCTGAAATAGCGGTCGTCAACGCGTCGGTGGATGCCCAGACGAAATCCTTGACTCTGGTGCAGAACCGCCATACCGGAGGCGTCGCTTCCGGGCTGGACGTGGCCCAGCAGGAAACGCTTCTGAACTCCACGCGGACGCAGGCCACGCTATTGCGCCAGCAGCGCGCGCAATTTGAACATGCGATTGCCGCCCTGGTCGGGGTTCCCGCTCCCAGCTTCAGCGTGCCGATAAAGCCCCTGGCTCTAGCCCCGCCTACGGTGCCAATTGGCGTGCCGTCAGACGTTCTGGAGCGCCGCCCAGACGTTGCTCAGTCCGAGCGCCAGATGGCGGCGCAAAACGCCCAGATTGGCGTCGCCAAGAGCGCTTATTATCCCGGCATCAACCTCTTTGCGGCAGGCGGGTTCGAAAATACCGGGTTGGGCAGCATCATTGGTGCTTCCACGGGCTTTTGGGCGGTCGGCGTCAACGTGGCTGAGACAGTCCTTAGCGGCGGAAAGCGGCGCGCACAAGTGGACTTTGCCAAGTCAGGCTATGGCGCTTCCGTAGCCAACTATCGCCAGACCGTTCTAACAGCTTTCCAGGAGGTTGAGGACTCGCTTTCCGGGCTCAGCGTGCTGGCGGAAGCGGCGGAAACCCAGCAGCAGGCCGTGAACGCGTCGCAGCGTGCCTTGCAGATCGCCAATGATCGCTATACCGGGGGGCTGGTCACTTATCTTGACGTTATCAACGCGCAACAGAACTTACTGGACACCCAGCGCCTCGCCACCCAGATCCTCGGCCAGCGCCTAGTGACCTCAGTGAGCCTGGTGAAAGCTCTGGGCGGCGGCTGGGATTCTTCCAGTCTGCAGGCCATCCGCGTGAAAGCCACCATCAAGCAAGCAATCGAACCATAATGTCGCGCCTTGCTCGAAGCGCTCTTGGGAATTACCGGCGAGGCTTCAACATCGCACGCGTAAAGGGGGCCATGTATGCGCTGCTCTTGATCGGGCTGCTGTCCTGTACAGCTCTGGCACAAAAGCCTACACGTCCGGCATCTGCCGACGATCTTGCGCTCATTGAACGCGCCTCCGCAAACGAGCTGGCTGAGCTTGAAAGCCCCAAACCCTATCAATATCAAGAGCGCCTGGACTGGAACTGGGGCTCTGAAACCCGCTCAGTGATTGAAACCGAAGAAGGCCGGGCCGATCGAATTGTGCTCTTTGGCGGCGAACCGCTTTCGCCAGAGCAGCAGGCAAAACAGCAGCACCGGCTGGAAAAGTTTTTAGCGGACCACGACGCCGTTAAAAACGAGTTGAAAGACCAGAAAAGTGAAACCCAGCGCCGCGCCCGGATGGTGAAGGCCTTCCCCAAGGCATTCTTTTTTGACTTTGCGGGCGCGGAAAAGGGCCTCCTCCGCTTTAATTTCCGTCCCGATCCGGAGTTCTCTCCGAAAGACCGTGAAACTCAAATGTATCGCGGCATGGAAGGTTCGGTATGGATTGAGCCTGCGCAGGAACGGATCGCCCGAATCGAAGGTGAGCTGGTAAAGGACGTGAGTTTTGGCTGGGGCATCGTGGGACACCTCTATAAGGGCGGAATCTATGAGATCGCCCAGACCCAGCTCTCGCCGGGCCAATGGCGGATTACCACGCTGGATATCGACCTGAAGGGGAAGATGTTCCTGTTCAATGCGTTTAGATTTCAGCGTAAAGAATTCAATTCCCGATTTCATCCGGTCTCTTCTGAAATGACCTTCCAGGCGGCTGTGCAAGAGCTGCTTGACGATCCGGCGCAGTCAAGCAGGGAGAGAACTGGCAAGCGGACGACACCAAAGCAACATACCCGCAAATAACGCTTGTGTAAATGCGCATGAGGGCAATCGGTCTTTAAAAGAATGAGTGGATCGCAAAAGCTGGATGGATGGGACGGAGCTTACGCGGATGCGTCCGCTGAGCTGGGCTTTTTATACCGCGCAAAGAATAGTTGGAGCTTCTTTTCGGCCTTGGGAAAGCGGCGGCGCAAAGGACCCATCCAGCGATGCGCCCATTGATATTCCAGCGAAAGAAATGACAATCCAACAATCAGGAACAGCACGCCGGGAAGGACTGGCAGTACCAAACCTATAACGCCCAGCAAGAGCAGGGCCCAGCCAGCCGCGTTAAACGCCACACGCTTCACCATGTGCTATTGGATGCCGTCACATAGAGAATCGATCTTGCTGCCTCTGAAATTATTTGTGAGCAGATGGATAACGGAATACTTGTCGGCAGCGTAGCTGGTTTCAGAGCTGGTACTCCAGTTGCGACATATTTCGAACTGATGAGCGGGGAACCAGCAATGGATTTCCGCCGTGCCTGACTTCAATGGCCATGCTCTCCGCGCATGTCTCGCATAACCAAAAGTGTTCTATCGTTGCGTGCGTCGAGGAGACGGTGCTGCGTGGGACTGAGAAAAGCTTGCCATGCCGGTAATAAATAAAAGGCTTCTGGCATCTCGGGTTAGCGCACTGTGAAACCATGTTCCTGTCTCCTTAAGCTTTTTCCAAATCATCACTGTGGCCCTTAATGCTGTGCTGTGATGCCGGTCACGACCCTTCGTGACCCTGCGCAGGGGCCTCTAACTTCACGCTTGGTGTGTGATATCCATCACGTTCTCGCGGTTGGCGTAGGGCTAGGATTGTTACCAGATGTCTCGCCGGCAAGTAGAGTGAGAAGCTCAAGAGGGTCCCAGGAGCCCGAGTCACATGAAACGATCAAGAGATGGTGTTTTCGTTATAGTTTTACAGGGAGCGGTTCTCCTGGCGGGGCTGTTCGCAGCGGCGAGCACAGCTCCAGACGAGAAAGCGAAGAACCAACAACACGATCCCGGTCGCCTTACCCAGTCGCTGAACGGGGTGGATATCTACCGTGCCCATTGCGCCAGCTGCCATGGTGTGGCAGGCAAGGGTGACGGCCCGGTGGCGCCGGCGCTGAACACTGCAATGCCCGACCTCTCAACGATCACCCAGCGAAGTGGCGGTGTCTTTCCCGTTGCCCGCGTGCACAAAATCATCATTGGCGATGAAGTCATTCTTGGCCACGGTTCCCGCGAAATGCCGATTTGGGGCCCGATTTTCCACCAAATCCAGGAAGACCGCGATTACGGCGAAGTCCGTTTGCAAAATATCACTGATTACCTGAACTCGATCCAGAAGTAGCCCAGGACGGCTCCAGAAGAGTTGCGCATGGCACAATAAAGCCATGAGCCAGAATGCGGAGCCCAAAGTGCCGAGAGCGATTGCCGATCTGGCAATCGAGGTCAAAAAAGCGGCTGAAAGAATCCGCCCGCTCGTGGTCGAAACTCCAGTCAAGCAAATTGAAGGCTTGGCTCCCAACATCGAAACTGAAGTCTTTTTCAAGCTGGAAAACCTGCAAAAGACTGGCTCATTCAAGCTCCGCGGGGCCAGCAACAAGATTCTTTCCCTGTGGCGCGAACAGGCGATCAAAGGAGTAATCGCCGCTTCCAATGGCAATCATGGATTGGGAGTCGCTGCCGCCGCCAAGGCAGCCGGAATCGCCGCCGAGGTCTACGTCTCCAACCATGTTTCGCCTTCCAAGGCGCGACGGATCGAGGAATATGGCACACGGATCAAACGTATCGGGAACGATCCACTTGAAGCCGAACTGGCTGCGCGTACTGCCGCGTCCGAGCAAGGCAAGGTATTCATTTCACCTTATAACGATGTTGAGGTCATGGCGGGTCAAGGCACCATTGCCGTTGAGTTGCTCCGCCAACTGCCGCCGTTGGACGCGATTTTCGTAGCAGTCGGCGGCGGAGGACTTATTGGCGGCATTGGCGCTTACATAAAAAGCGCCTCTCCTCGGACAGAAGTCGTGGGCTGCTGGCCGGAAAACTCCCCTGTCCTTTATGAATCCATCAAAGCCGGGCGTATTCTCGACGTTGCTGAACAGCCTACTCTTTCTGAAAGCACAGCCGGCGGCCTTGAGCCTGGCTCCATGACCTTG
>JASLFF010000247.1 GCA_030150795.1 Terriglobales bacterium
GCCGCCACATCAAATTCGCCAGTCGACTTCACAAACTTCATCAGATTCAGTGACGCCAGATTGCACGCCGAATCGTCCAGGAACATGTATTCACTGCAGGGATTGCTGGCATTAATCCGGTCCGTGTTTTTGGACGTATGCCATTTATTGATCGTCGTGTCGTATTGCATACCCGGATCGCCGCACTGCCACGTGGCTTGCGCAATCTTGTTCATCAGCTCGCGCGCCTTGAATGTCTGCATTACGTTCTTGCCCTTGACGGAACGCGTGGAAAAATTCTCGTCACGCTCCACGGCAGACATGAACTCATCGGTCACGCGCACGGAGTTGTTGGCGTTCTGGAAGAAGATGGAGCTGTAAGCGTCAGAGTCGGGCGACGAACCGTCATAGCCCATCTCAATCAGCGCCCAGGCTTTTTTCTCTTCGGCCATTTTGCAGTCGATGAAGCTTTCAATGTCCGGATGATCAACATTCAGGATGACCATCTTGGCCGCGCGACGCGTCTTGCCGCCGGACTTGATCACGCCGGCAAATGCGTCAAAGCCTTTCATAAAGCTAAGCGGACCGCTTGCCGATCCTCCGCCGGAAAGCTCTTCCGTCGAGCCGCGCAGCGCGGAAAGATTTGTTCCCGTGCCGCTGCCCCACTTGAACAGCATGCCTTCCGTCTTGGCCAAAGTCAGAATGGAATCCAGCGAATCCTTTACCGAATTGATAAAGCACGCCGAGCACTGCGGCGCTTTGTAGCCGGTCGTGGAAAATTCAACGGTGCCTTTCTCGCGGTTCCAGTGCCAGTTCTGCGCGTCGCTGAGCGGCTCCAGCCGGTCGCAACCAACGTTGAACCACACGGGCGAATTGAACGCCGCCTTCTGCTGCACAAGAATGTGCACCAGCTCATCGTGGAAGGTGTCGCGGTCTTCCGCGCTGGCAAAGTAGCCCTGCTGCCAGCCCCAGTCGCGGATGCTCTCAGCCACGCGCTGAATCAACTGGCGGACGCCGGTTTCGCGCTGCGGCGTGCCCAGCGTGCCGTGAAGATATTTACTGGCCACAATGTTGATGGCGGTCATCGACCAGTCTTTGGGCGACTCCACATCACGCTGCTCAAAAATGCTGTTGCCCTTGGCGTCTGTAATGCTCGCGGTGCGCAGTTCCCATTCCACTTCGTCGTAAGCAGAAATGCCGGCGCGCGTGAAATACCGCAGAAATTTCAGTCCGGGGGCCGCTTGTCCCGATGCCGGCTGCTGTGTTTGTACTTTTGTGTTTTCCTTCATGGTCTTCACGCCTGTTTCCGCCATCTCTTTTTCTCCGATTCGCTTTTATGTCCGCGATGTTGCATGCTGCATGGCGCGAGCCTGCCTGCTCGCTTTCTCGTTTCCGCTGTTTGTCTCTAGGATCCTGCTGACACTGCTTTGCCCAGCTTGATGCCGTGGGTCACGCGATCCACCGCGCGCTCCGCCACCGTCTTCATTTCCGATGTTGCACCCTCATGCTGCAATCGCGCGGCGCGGCGCTCCGTCCGAACTTCACGCGGCTCTTCGGCCAAGGGAGCGATTTTCTGCTCCGCCGCCATCGGCGGTCTGGATTCAAATATCTGTGAAGCCACTTCCCTTTGCGCGCTCAGCCAGTTCTTCAGCGCCGTTGCCGCTGCACGTCGGTCAGCGATGCTGGGCGCAATGGCATAACGCACATAAACCTTGGCCTGCGCCATCTTTTCCCGCCACGGACTGCCCGCCGCAAACAGCCGACTCATGGCACGGGAAAGGTCTTCGGCTTCCGCCACCTCAAACACTGCCAGCATCCGGCGCGACTGCACTCCTACTGCCTGCACAACTTCTTCCGCCAGGGCAAACACTCCCGGCTGGCTGGGAACCAGCAGCAAGCCAAAACTCGATTCACAATAGAACCAACGTGACCAGTTCATCTCCATACGTCTTCTTCCCCCAAGGCACGGTTAAGCAGCACCGGTTAGACCGGTGGCGCGCACACAAAAATATTCAAGTTCACCGCGATTATTGTTTCCGGCGGCACCTCTGACGCCGGGTAGTCTTCAGCTTGTCTGTGACCCGTTTTCTGACTTGCGCGGGTCCGGCCAGAACAACCGTAGTGTTGGAAACTTACGCCTGTATATTGTGCGTGTCAAGGCCCTTATACAATCTATTGTACCTTAGTCGCGCCGGTGCTGCCACATGACCCAAGTAGCTTGTTTCCTGTTCTTTACCGCAAATTGACCGATATCGGGGTGGTTTCTCCCTTGGTACATCGGGATTTTTATCCACAAGCAAACGTCACTCCCGCCGGCGCGGGCGCGATCACATGAAATGGTTTTGGCTGGTTGAAAAGCGGCTGCAACTGGTACTCCGAATCTACGCGCTGCCGCCGCGCAGGGTCAATGCCGCAAATTGGTGCAGCGCTGTGGATTAGGTGGAAAAAGAAGCTATTTAAAATCTCGAGACGCAGCTAGAGACCCCCTGCGAACAACTCGAACTCTGGCTATTCCTCCGCTAGCTTTTCTTGCCCGTTTTGCTAACGCCCACGGTTAGAATTAGGCGTTTGATCCAGAGTAGGTGGATTCCATGCGTACCCGGTTGCTCCTCTGTTTCCTGTTGATCTCTCTTCCTGCTATTGCCCAGCTAGCTGCGGTCGGCGACCTCAATGGCGATGGCAAGCCCGATGTCGTAGCAACCGATGGTGTACAGCCCCGGATTGGCGTCTTTTTAAACACCGGGAACGGCTCTCTTGGATCAGGCACTTTCCTGAGCGTGGGAAGTCCCGCAAATGCTGTTTGGCTGGCAGACTTCAACGGTGACGGCCATCTCGATATCCTTGCCGTTACCTTTCCCAAGCTGCAAATTCTTTTCGGCGACGGCAAAGGTGGATTCGCTGCACCCGTCGCCATTCCGCAGAGCGGTATCCCGGCCATTGGTCCGACCGTGGTTGGGGACTTCAACGGCGACGGTTTTGCCGACATTGCTTTCGCTTACTCCAGCCCCAATCCAACAGTGGCCGTCCTGTTTGGTGACGGTCACGGTGGGTTCTCTCTTGCCCCGCCACACCTTATTGCCGTCCAATCAGGCAATGGCGGCCTACCGCTGAATTTATTTGTAGTGGACGCCAACAATGATGGGCTTCCCGATCTCGTAACCAATACGGGTGGCATTAACGTTCCAGCCGATAGCTTCCTCTCCATCAACGATGGCCAGGGAGGTTTCATTACTACCCAATTGGCTTCTGACGCTGTCGTCCAGTCCTTTGGCGATTTCAACAGTGATGGAAATGTTGATTTCTTTGCACCGGGCACGAATGGCGCGCATATGTTTCTCTTTGGCGATGGCCAGGGCGGCATATTGTACTCACCGTCTCAGCGAACATGCTTTAACCAGCCGGAAGGACAATTCGGCATTGACTTTGACCATAACCAGACAACAGACCTTGTCGGCGGTGTCTACACTCCTGGAAACGGGCATGGCGGGTTTGGTGATTCGATCGGGCTATCTCCTGATCCCATCAATCCCGTTGCCGTGGCCGACTTTAATGCGGACGGTCGTCCTGATCTCGTGCTTATAGGTCCCGGACCGGCCTCGGCGATTTTTCTGAATAACGTTGCTACGCCCGTCAGCATTTCAGCTTCCAGCAATATCAGGAATGCCGCTTCAGTCTTCAATACCAACGCAGGGCAGCAGGTAACGCTCACTGCGTTCATGAATTCTTTTTGTGGAGTTCCCACCGGAAGCGTCACCTTCACGGATGGAGCGACTACGCTGGGCAGCTCTCCGGTAAACATCTACGGCGTCGCCTCCCTGGACACAACATTTACCTCCGGAGGCATTCACAATATTGGGGCTGCCTTTACCGGGACTCTGGATCCAGCAACCAACACCATCTATGGCAACGCCGTTGCGCCGGTCTTCTCGATCAACGCGAACAATGCACCGCCAACCGGCCCTGCTCCCACCGTTGTGCTGGGTGTGTCAGTCAATCCGGTGCGAGAACAGAATCCAGTCACCCTGACTGCATCTTTTACAAGTTCCAATCCTCCAACGACTGGTTTATTAACTTTCCGCGCCGATGGCCAGATCCTTGGAGTTGCTCCTTTGTTCGACCCTGAAATCCAGGTTCCATTTCCTCCCGGACTTCATAATCTGCAGGTGACTTTTGGTGGCGACGGCAATATCCCGCCCGCTACTTCAACCACCGTGGTGGAAGATGTTCGCGCCTTTACCGCGATTCGCACCGCTGGCACTGTGCATCTCACCATCACGCCGCCAAGCGCAGGTTCTACCGCGCAATCCGTCGCGCTTGCTGCAACGCTTGTGGGCGTGCCCAATCCCCAGGCAAACTTTATTTATCGGTTCAATGGCGCGTTCATTGCGTCTGCTCCTGCCACGCAATCGGTTTCATTCCTGCCGCCAACGCAGGGCACCTATACCATCTCTGCTGAGTACGTGGGCGATGCTGAGATTTTGCCCAGCACAGCGTCCCAGACTTTTGTTGTGGGAACCGCGCCGGGAGATTTTGAATTGTCCGCTTCGCCTAACTCGGCAATCGTCAAAGCAGGCCAGAGCGCCACATTTTCCATTTCCGTTGTTCCCATGAACGGTGTTGTTTCCACCGTCACATTTGCCTGCAGCGGCCTGCCCCCAGCCTCCAATTGCACATTCTCTCCTGCCAGCGTTACGCCCAACGGCGCTGCGGCCACCACCACGCTCACCCTCAGCACCACAGCGCCGGGCTCCACTGTTCCATTTGCCGGTTTGCCTCCCTGGATCTTTGTTTCATGGTCGCTCGCAACGGTGTTTGGATTTTTGATGATGAGGACAGCTATTCTCGGCAAAAATGCCAGACGTTATTCGGTAGTTTTTGGCAGCATTGCAGTGCTTCTCTGCCTTGTGAGTTGCGGCGGAGGAAATGGCTCCCAGCATAATCCGACTACCGGTACGCCGCCCGGCGATGTAACCATCACCGTGACCGCTACTTCCGCTACCAGCCATTCAGCCGCTCTGAATATCGCTGTGACACAGTAAAAAGAATTCTGGCGTATCGATTCTTAAATTGCCGCCGCAATCTTTTGCGCAAATATTTTGCGCGGACTTTTTGCGTATTTTTTCGTGATTTGTTGCGCGAACAAAAAGAATTCCGCGCCTGCCCCGGAAACAATTTAATTTCTCTTTTTCCACCCGGCAGCAGTAACGGACTCGACCGCATGGGCATCTATACAAATAGACATGAGATTACAAATAGAGAAAAGAATTAGGCTGCAGCACACCGCGCGGCTCAATAGACTTGTTTTTGGAGTGGCACTTTTATGGCTGGTGGCGTCCGTGCTGCTGCTGATGCTCTCCGCAGGATCGGCACGGCCTGATCATAACTACGAACATAAGAATGACCACACGCGCAGCAACGCACACCAGCGGCTATTTGCCCGGGTGGAGCGTCAGGCTGCGGCTCGCGCTTCCTTTATATATTGATCCTTGCACTTTTCTGAGCAAATGTGGATGGCGCCCAGTTCCATCACTCGCGCATCGTCCCAGCGGCTTAGGAAGCGCAACGATCTTTGCAGCGCGTTGGCATTCTCAATTTCCAGGTCATAACCCAGAATCCAGGCATCGTTCGCAATCTTTTTGTCCTGTTGCGGCCGAACTTTGTCACACACGTCGCACGTTATCCTGATCATCGTCTGCACTCCTTGGTGAATTTAGATGAGCGGACGGCGCGCCGGGTTTTGCCGGTCAAGGGTCTTGTGTGCAGGTATGTGGCATTGGTTTTT
>JASLFF010000251.1 GCA_030150795.1 Terriglobales bacterium
AGAGATAGCCTGCGGTGGTGGGAGTTGTAGCCGCTTGAACTGCCACGCCATCAATGCTGACGCTGCTTACGGAAATAATCGGGAAGTTGCGCGGGAGAAGCCGGTCCGAATCATTCCCGTCGTAGTTCTCAGTGAGCGGACCGAGCACCGACGACAAAATATGCGGTCGATCAATGTATTGCAAAACTTGCAGGCTTGCGTTGGTGATAAGGCTTTGCAGAGTAGCGTCATCGTTGTTGCCCTGGTTGGGTAGCCACGATTTGAGTTCTGCAACGGTGCAAAGATCGTCAGGTGCAACAGCCATCGGTGACCTCCAAAAAAAGAAGCAGCTTCGCGGTACAGAATGGTTTGTGAAATTGAAAGAGAAAGGCAGTCTGGGCAGAGGGGGACACAGACTGCCTTTTGGCCTCCTGCAGCCTGCTGGTTGGCAGGCGAGGAGCATCAGCGGCGATTCGCGGCAATCAAGCCGCCGATGAATCGTTTATCCGTTGGCAACGTTAGCAATCACACCAAGTGCGAACGGTGCGCGGCAGACGAGGACTTCGTCCGCATAAACGCCATAAACGTACTGGCGCGAGACGACAGGCCACTCGATCTGGTAATAGTCGCGGCGGCAGCGGACGAAAGAAACGTTGTCCACGCCGGAAAGCGGGTAAGGAATTTCCGAGCTGTTGAAGAAGATCGTCCCGGGAGCGAGATTGGGATGGATGCGAATGTCCAGGAACTGCTGCGTGAACTTGTTCCAGTACTTGGCAATACTAGCGCCACCCAGCAGCGCCGGCTTGTCGTCGTCCGATCCAGTGCCGCCCGGCAAAGTGAAGCGGAAGAGAGGAACGCCGCCGGAAGCAACAATCTTCTTGTTGATGTTGCGCGC
Organism: Terriglobales bacterium; assembly: GCA_030150795.1. The sequence continues at coordinate 875 of JASLFF010000251.1, forward strand.
TTCCTGCGAGTTCACCCAGATTTCCGTGGGGCTGAGACGCTTGTTGTCCCAGAACCACTGGAGCGCGGTATCAATTTCCAGAATGCCGTTGGCCTGGTCGGCGGTGAGAGTGTTGCCATCGAGCGAGGCAAAGTAGCCTGCATTGGACTTCAAGGCTTGAGTGAGAAAACCGTCAAAAACCAGAGCGTTGGCTGATCCATCTGTGCTGGAGTTTGCGGCGTTGGCCAACTGCGTGCCGGCCACCGGTGCGCTGATGGTGACCTTGTTCACGGTGGTAATGGTGTTCAAGGTCGCCGTGGCTGCGCTGGTGCCGATGTACCACGCATATCCGGCCGCGCCTTTCACGGCAGGTACAGTAGCAACAACTGTCTGCTGACCCGCAGTGGTAACGGCAGCGGACGATGCGGCACTGATGGCACTGGCACCGGCGCCATATTGCGTTGAAGTACCGTCAATGTTGACGCGCGTTACCTGACCGTAAGGCACGCCGCTGCTGGAGACAGTGGTATTCGCGAGCGCTCGCGCGGTGAGAGCGGTCACGAAAACAAGCAAGCTCAATCCCGAACCGAGTGTTCCGCCGTTGGCCAAAGCAACTGTCGGCGCAGTAGGCGTCCCCAGCGGCATGGAAGCATTGCCGTTGAGAATTACATTCTCTTCACCGATCATGACTGCGCGCAGCAATGACTGGACAAGAGTGGCTTTGTTATCGAACTCTTTACCGCCTGACCAGACTGCTTCCCAATCGATGGAAGCTTCCAGTCCGAGGCCTGCATAAGACGCGACGTAGTCCTGCTCAGTGACGCTCATTTCTGCCGAACGACGGCCCGGAGCAACGCCGAGTTCGAAACCAGATGTGTTGACGCCGGTAATCGCTTTCCAGCGTGTGGCCAGATCGCCACGGTCACTCAGTTGGCGCTGCAAGCGGTTGCGCAGCGGCGTGATGACCGGATAAAGCTGAAGCGCCGGCCCACGCAGGTCAAATGCGTTTAAGTTGCCAGCCACGCCACTGATCGTCGCCTGGCTAATAGTGGTTTTGTTCAAGGAGGACAGGTCCGCCTTGTTGAGCAGATCAAACGTCTGCTGACTGAGATCGCCAAACATTTTTTCTAGTCCTTTTCTCCGCCAGAGAATTGCGGTTTTGAAAGTGGAATGAAACTTTGCGAGAGTTAGCTGATGTGCGCTCTAACGCAGGTATACGGAGGCGGGCTGCGGTTTTTGCAGCGTGCGCTTCAGCAGCTCATGAACACTGGGTTCACCAGCGGACTTGGCCAGAGCGGGACGCGCATCATCTTCCTTGGTTACGGTTTGCGTGGGCACGCCGGTGCGCGCCACTCGAGCCGAGGATTCCTGCGGCGAAACAAGCTTTTCCACCAGGGAAAGGAGATTCGTCAGCGAACGCTGGATCTCCTGGTTATTGCTCTCCATTTCGCTGCGCAAGCCGGCCACTTCCTGCTCCATTTCAGCCAGCTTGGCGAGCGCAGATGCGGAGCCGGCCCGTGCCTTTTCCAATTGCGCTTTATCATTTGCTTCCAGCATTGTGCTTTGATCTCCTGTCTTTACTCCGGAGCGTGGGTCGCCCGGGATCTTTTTCATGCCAGCCGAAGCTGCGTTTGTAACGGCATCGCCGGTATCGAGAAGCGCGTCCATGTGTGCGGAAGCCTCTTCATGGTCTTGCGCCATCTTGTCCATGCAGTCCTTAATCGCATCAAGATGCGCCAGAGTAGCTTTGGAATGGCGCGCACCGATCTTTAGGACCTGTTGAGTGCCGGCTGCCGTTGTGAATTTGCGGACTTCGCAAGTACCGTCACACTTGACGGCGGTGAAGTGGGCGCCGGGCACGCATGGGTTATCAACTACGCTGATTTCGACGGGGTTTGCGGTGAAACGGACATACTCTCCGTCCTTCCATGCCTTGACGTAAGCACCGCCGATAGAAAAGCCGGTGTACACGCCGAGCATGCATTTCTGCCAGGCGACGCTGTCAACAATTCGGGCGCCAACCCGAATTTGCTTCAGGTCATCGTCAAAGGCGATAGCTACGAGCTTGCCGACGGCGCTGGGCTCATGCATTTCGCGAACGTTGCCAAGGCTCTTGCCGTCAGTGGCTTTGGAGATCTCGTCACTCCAGAGCTTGAAATAAGGCTTGGAGGAGTCGTAATCGAAGATTTCGCCTTCTTTGTCGACAATCTCCGCCGTGGCGACGCCCCAAACTTCATGGAGTAATTCGTCGATTTTGGCAATTTGGGCGAAGAGATTCATGGATTTCATATTGGCTCCAAAAGGAAAAGGCAGCCGATGGGCTGCCCTGAGTGGTTGATCTTCCAGATATTGCGAATAACTTTGTTTCTTGAGAACTCCCTGATGCGACTCGGTTACAACCATCATCCTCGGGGTCCTTCGACTCTACCTCACGCCTCACGGCGTGAGGTGCCGCTCAGGATGACAGAGGTTGAAAGGTGGGCGCGGGTTGAGATTCCGCGTTCGGTTCAACTCGTTCTGACGATGAGGTTTTGGTATCCAATGGAAAGATCCCTCTTGTGGTTATAACGGCGTTTCCGGCGCCGATCGGGTGCTTGCCCAGGCTTTCGCGGACTTCGTCGATAGAGAGCACGCCGGCGCGAACGTAAATGTCATCGATCTTGGCTTGCTCCAGCGCGTTCAGGGTACGGTCCTGCTCCCAGACAAACTCGATATCGCTAAAGCCGAAGTGGCGTGTAACAATGAAGTTAATTGTGTCAGCCAAGTAGCCAAGGATCGGCACCAGTCCTTCAGCGGCGGCCTGCTCCACGCTGGTCTCTGCGGCAGCGCGGTTCATTACGCTGACAAATTGTTGTGGCGAGAGGCCGAAGGCATAGCAGACGATACGCGTAATCCATTCGTCGAGCGCGTCTTTCAGCATGGGATCACGCGTGAACTGGAGGTTGCCGCATTCGGGAACAAAAGTGATGCGACGGCGACGAGCGGAGTTTCCGGCCAAAGCGCTATCAAACCATTCCTGAAATTCACTGATCTGGTCCGCCGACCATTCCTTGGGGACTTGCGCAAGGGCTTCCGGCACGTTACCTTCAGTGTAGTAATTCAGCAGATGAATCTGGCGGCGCAAGCCGATGTTGATGGTGAGAATGATCTGCTCGACCGGCGAGAAGCCAAAAAACTTATGCGCACGCACGTTCCGCGGGCGATAGATGAGCTGATCAGCGGTGAAATCCACCGCCGGCAAGCCTTTGAGTATTTGCTGGTAGGCAATCGCCGGCGATGCCGGCGTGCGTCCCATGGCGTCAATCTTGCGCGCAATCGTGGAACCATCGATGACTTCCAAC
>JASLFF010000276.1 GCA_030150795.1 Terriglobales bacterium
CCAGCGGCTGGCCCGTCCAGCGCGTTAAGACAGGATTGCGAGAGTTGAGTATCGATTCATCCAGGAAAGCGACAACGGCAAAGGCCGCAAGCTTGATGTCTTCGGGAGTATAGCCCCTGGCTGCACTTTCCTGCATAGCTGAGCGCAGCCCCTCCCGCATGTATGCTTTGAAGGCATCGGCATCGGGAACATTTTGCAGGTTGTAGCGAAGCCGGACAATGGCTGTAAACAATTCCTGAAATGCGATTGCCAGGTTGGCCCGCCGTTCCATTACTTGTGTTTGTTTCTCCGCCACAAATCCACCTAACTTTGGAGTATCACGTAAAGTTCAATTTTGGCGTCCGGCAACTCATTGGGAACATAAATTCCAATCTGCCGGCTGTCCTTGATATGGTTCCAACAGGGCCCTGATTTATCAATGTTGAAATACTGCAATTCCATTTTTGCCGGTAACGCAGAGGGCGGTACATTAAGAGATGTGAGTACCAGACCTGGCATCGCCCGCTTCACCAGTTCTCCGACAAAGAGGCGAGAGCACATTTTTACAAGTTGCGGCCCTCGCGTGAGCACTTGTGCTTCACCAGCCGATGAGCCCAACCCCAGGACCCACCGGGAGGCGCCAAAACACCTCTGGTCCTTTACCTCTGCAACATAAAAATAGGCGTCCGTTCTTTCGAAACAAATCTCAATGGCGTTGCTGGGCACCATGATTTCCAGGTGACCACGAATGTGGCCCATCAACGCTGAAAAACATGCATCCAGATGGCGATGATCATAGAGGGGCAGCGAGCCCGGATCAGACTCGACGTTGAACGTGCAGAGCGCGCCGGCAACTTGCAGAAGTTCGCGGAATAACTCTTCCGGATGCCCACGCTTGCCCATGTGCATGTGACGAATTGTTGCCAACCCCTGGTTAATTGTGTGTAAAAACCAAAAATTTGAGACCTCTGCCTGGTTCGCCCCGGATTGAAGATTTGCAGGCTGGCGTGCAGACATTAGTACTTTGCGTTTTTCCTCGAAAACGTCAAGCAGGCGTGCCAAGGCCGCCATCAGCCATTCGCTGGCGGTCAACTTGATGCAGGGGGGAATGAATTCGGGATCATAGATCAAATTCCCGGAGCCGTCGCGCTTGATGCGAGCTATTGGAATTGCCTGTAAATCAGAATCAAGCTCCGCTGCAACTGCCAGGTGTATGTTTTTCTGTCCCACTTGGATTTCTTTTTCGTCACTGCCGTCGTTTACGTCTCTTACCGGGCGGCTCACGGCGCGGTAGCGGGTGCTTAAAGATTTGCCTTCAACATCGCAGTTAGAGATGGAGGATTGACGGGCAGGAACCGCTAAATAGATCAACAAACTCTCCGCGATCGGAGAAAATAATTCACGAATATCGCGATCAGCCGGAAGGGTGTCGCACACAGGCATATCAAACGCCAGTCCGTCTTCGAATATACCCTGAGCGTTCAATACGCTTACGCGTCCATTTCTGATCGCATTTTCGTCAAGTTTGTAGCTGATCACTCCCCACGGTTCAAACCAGGCATGTTCAATGGCAAAGTGGACTGAATCTTCGAAATAGCGGCTTTGCGATTGAAAGTGGTGAGGTCCAAGATACATGCCCTCTGACCAGACTACCCGCGACAGAAATTTCATAGGTTCGTATCCTGGCTCCCCAGGCTCGATCAGAAGCACGATTGTTCTTGCGGATAAGGAAGCCGCGGCGGGGAAGCTTAACGACGTGTATCGTATGCAGCAGCGACTTTACTGTCAAGAATAAAAGGAGTAAGCTGTCAGCCGTTTTTCCTCTCAAGACGCTTGAATTCTAGTTTCTCGTAAGGTTGAAAGCCCAACAGCCATAAAGGGTCCGGGTACTATGCTAATGAACGATGATGACCGTGATGGACAACAAGCTGGCAAGAAAGCTGGTCCGGAAAATCCTGCCGGTAAAGAGCCGGGGGAGTTTACACGATTATTTTTGGCGGGCCAGAGCGGCCAGGTATCCCCAACACCTGAGACTAGAGCAGAGACGCCTGGAACGAATTCTAGCCCCGGAGAGTTCACAAGTCTATTTGCCACACAGGATCAAGGCGATTTAGCCGCAACAAAGGGCGGGGGAGATGAACTTGTGGCTGAGCAACCGGCCATTGAGACATTACAGCCATCGACGATGCCGTCGTTTTCGGCCACGGGAGAATTTACAAAGCTAGTTGGGGGACCATCTCCCATCGCTGAGCCATCTTCTTCCAAACAAAATAAATCTCTTACCGATGAATTTCCGCGGCAGGAATCGGTACAAGCAAACTCTGCTTCTCCGTCGCTTGGCGTCGGCAGGGCTGTGGAACCCGGGCCGGTTTCCCAGGAGATACTGGAAGAGGCTTTTAGACATCCTTTGGCGCCGCGGGCTGTGGAGCCGCTAAACTTAAAGCCGAATAACGCCTCCCGCCAGGACGATCCCAAGCCGCGCGGCTTTACCCAACTTTTCAACGCAGCTCCTGCTTCAGCGCCCGCTCCTGGTTCTCTGAATACCGGGAATGTGCCCCGAGTAGAGGTCCGAGGCGCACCAAGCGATTTCACGCGCGTCGTTCGATCTTCAGAAGTGCGGCAAGCCTTGGAAAAACCAGCATCTCAGCCAACTTCCTCCTCGCCTGGCCCGCAAGGTATCCCGCCGGCAATCCCACAATTACAGCCGCCGGTTCTGCAATATCAGCCGCCGCAAATGCCCCAGCCAGAGTACGCTCCACCGCAAATGCCGGCTCAACCCGCCATGCTGTACCCGGTTCCAGTACCGCAGGTTTATTCACCGCAGATGCCCCAGCCGCCGCAAGTACCTGGATTACAAATGCCGGGGTTGCAACCGCCAGTGGCGCCACAAGCGGATGCTTCGGCAGGTTCAAAATGGGTAGCTTATCTGCCTATATTGATTGTGATTAACGTCTTGTTTATGGTGGCTGTGCTTTTGATCCTGTTCTTTGCGCTGCGGAAATAGAGGTTTTTGATGGTCAAGATTTATATTTGGAAACTGAAGCCCTCCTCGTTCAGCGCGGGTCATGCCGCCATGTGGGTCAGTGGTGGGGAACCTCTAGGCGATATATATATCAGTTGGTGGCCCTCAGGAAATCAATGGTTACAAAGAGTCTGTACTGCTTGGTCAGGAGACGGCGTTCGGTTACACACACGGCCGGATCAAGACTGCACTGAAGAAGGCAGGCCGCCAGACCAATTAGTTTTAATCGGCGGTTTGGATGAAACCAAGATCAAATTTTTTTGGTCCCGATGGCAGCGGCAGGGGCATTATCAAGCTATGCTTTTTAATTGCGCCACGACGGTTGCCGAGGCTCTTCGCGAAGGTGGTGCCGACAAATTGGTCCCCAATGGGTTTAATAAGACTCTATGGGTTCCTCAAGACGTTCTTTACTACGCAACCTCCGTTAATTCAGCGCTGGCAGTTAGGCACAGTGCCTAGATTCAAGGCGAGGCTTTGTCCGGTTAACCAGACAAACTGATTTCTCGGTGCTTTGGCAGAAGAATCACCAACTCAAGTTGAGGTTGAGGAAAGTCCGAGGGGACATAAACCGCCAGGTTGCGTGCTCGTTGAACACCTTCCCAGACCTTTCCCGTCAGTTCAAGGCTGAAATATTTATATCTCAGCTTTACCGGTATTTCTGGCGGCGGACTGGCCAAATATGTTGTTTTCAATCCAGAAAGCGCCTGGCGGATCATCTCGTCAACATTACCGGCGGCCCCAACTTTAAACGCAGCCGGCGCCCGCGCGACGAGTTCAGAATCGCTGATGTCGGCGCTGACGGCCAGATACATTCGGCAATCACGAAGATACTTGTCATCATCGATCGATGCAGCGTATAACGATGGTTGCACCAGCTTCAGCGGAAGTGAAATGTAGTTGACGGGAATTACGGTTTCCAGAAGAAACAAAATCTTCTTTTCCAGGTCCGGGAAGCAGTTGCCCAGCGACTCGTGATCGTAAGCAGGCAAGTCACGAGGCGCAACCGTGGTCGAGAACGTCGTCAGGCCGCCCGCCAGCGAAAGCATCGCGCTAAAAAGTTGTTCGGGTTGCACCACACGGCGATGCAATAAGTGACGGAACAACGGCAGATGATAATTGATTGTATAAAGAAGCCAAAAGCTCGCGACATCTGACACCGTGAAATCCGCTAGGCTCTGGTTTTTTTGGCGGCGGACGGAAGCCAGCGCAGAAGCCCGCGCATTGAGCGTTTCCACCAAGCCTCGCAATATCCCACGCAGGTAATCGCTGCCATGGATATCGATCATTGGAGGAATGAACCTGGGAGAAAGCTTGTAAGTTCCGCCGGATGTTTTTTCTACGACGGCGATTTGCAGAACAGAGCTTCCTTCCCGGTTTTCACCTTCCACCAGAAACTTAAAGTTTTTTCGGGCTATCTGAACAGCCTTGTCCGCAGCTCCGGAGTTCTCATCCCTTACCATGCGCAGTTCTGGCAGAAATCTTGTCTTGGTGTCCCGGCTTGCACCCACATTGATTCCGTTGTCGCGTTGCTCGGGTATGCTCAAATAGACGGCCAACTCTTTCTTTTGTTCACTAAAAAGGTCGGTGATTGTTCGTGAGGAAGGCAGCTCATCAGCGTCGGGTGCATCAAAAAACAAGCCGTCGGGAAAAATACCTCGCGCTTGGGAAATCGCAAACTGGCCTTCCAACAACTTATTTTCGTCGACCTTCAGAGTGGCAAAACCCCACAGGCAGAAAGATAGAGATTCGAGTTGGAAATTGAGCAGGTTTTCAACATACTTATCTTGAAGCTGCAGGTGCTGGGGTGTGAGGAATGTCCCTTTTGTCCATAAAACGCGCTGTAGTTGTCTCACGTGACCCTCCACCAAACGAATCGTTAACAGATGATGCCGACTGAGTATAACCGTGGTTTGTCTTGTCCCGCACTGCAAGCTACGCTAACAAAAAAATATGCAGGGCTTGCAGTAGTTTGGCCGCTCTATTTGTAGACCCTCGGGGAAGTTTCCAGGCGCTCGATTATTAGAAATTTTCATCGAAAATGCTAAAGCTTGTAACGGATTGCCTGCTTAAGACACTATTCATCAAGGGTGTGGTGTGTTTGCAATAAAAAGGGCCTTAGATGAAACTAATGCATTGACTCTAGCTTGAAATAGGTGCTAAAGTCACGTGGCTTTTTCAAAGAGGCCGCCAGTCACGGCCCAGGTTTTGCAGGGTTTCTGGTATCCCAGGTCAAAGCATCAAACCCTCATAGGATTACCGCTAGCCTTGTCACCTCATTTACGCAGGCGTACGCCTGCCCGCAGGTTAGGGAGTACAACATATGGCCAAAGAAAGTGTGCAACAAAAACTCTCCAGGGTCCGTCCTCCGCGTGTACATATCACTTACGACGTAGAAGTAGGCGACGCGATTGAAATGAAGGAACTACCCTTCGTCATGGGTGTGCTGGGCGACTTTACGGGCCAGCCTGAGCAACCATTGCCGCGTTTAGGCGAGAGGAAGTTCGTGGAGGTCACTCCTGACAATTTCGATGAAGTATTGGAAAAGATGAGCCCGCATGTCGCTTTTTCCGTCGCCAACAAGCTCAGTGATTCTCCTGACGCGGGGAACCTGAAAGTGAACTTGAACTTCCGGCAGCTTGCCGATTTTGAACCTGAACAGGTAGCGCGCCAGGTGAAACCATTGAAGGAACTGCTTGACTTGCGCACCAAGCTGGCTGATCTCCGTGGAAGTCTTCAGGGCAATGACAAATTGGACGAAATGCTGCATGACGTCATAAGCAATACTGAAAAGCGTCAACAACTGGGAAACGAACTAGGCCTGAAGCCGGGCAAGGAGGACGACAATGGCTAACCAGAACACTGCGGCAGCTACAGCTTCAACCGCGCCCCAGGAACAGTCTTCCGGCCCGGGGCTGCTTGATCAAATCGTTCAGGAAGGGCGTTTTACGCGTGACACGGCCACGCGGGAGCGCGGCAAAGACCTGATCAAAGAGTTCGTCGCCCAAATCCTGCAGGGACAGATGGCGGTTTCAAAAGACACAGAGACCACGATCAGCGCCCGAATTGCCCAGATAGACAAACTGATTTCCGCCCAGTTGAATGAGATTCTTCATCACCCCCAATTCCAGAAGATTGAATCGACCTGGCGCGGGCTGAAGTATCTTCTTGACCAGAGCGAAACCAGTGACATGCTGAAAATCAAGATCCTCAATTGCACAAAAAAAGAGGTGCATCGCGATCTTGAACTGGCTTCAGAATTTGACCAGAGCTCGCTCTTCAAGAAAATCTATGAAGAAGAATTCGGCGTGTTCGGCGGCGCACCTTTTGGCGCACTGATTGGCGACTACGAATTTGGGCGCGGTCCCGAGGACATGGACCTGCTTGAAAGGGTGTCCCAAGTTGCAGCGGCAGCGCATGCGCCGTTCATTTCCGCGGCCTCGCCTGAGTTGCTCAATTTAGACAGCTTCACGAACATCAGCGGCGTTCGCGACGTGGGCAAGATCTTTGATTCCACGGAATATGCCAAGTGGAAGTCGTTTCGCCAGTCAGACGATTCCCGTTACGTAGGCCTGGTAATGCCGCACGTGCTCATGCGGCTTCCGTACGGTAATGCAACCAAGAAAGTAGAAGCCTTCAATTACGAAGAGGACGTTACCGGAGTTGACCATCACAAATATCTTTGGGGCAACGCCGCATTCGCGCTTGGCGCCAGGCTGACAACTGCATTCGCCAAGTACGGCTGGTGCGCTGCGATTCGCGGTGTCGAGGGAGGAGGACTGGTGGAAGGCCTGCCGGCCCATACTTTCCGCACTGATGAGGGAGACATCGCGCTGAAATGCCCCACGGAAATTGCCATCACGGACCGCAGGGAAAAGGAAATGGCGGATCATGGATTGATTCCGCTGGTGCACTGCAAGAATACGGATTATGCGGCGTTTTTCAGCGTGCAGTCCTGCAACAGGCCCAAGGCCTATGACAAGGACGCGGCCAACGCCAATGCGCGACTTTCCGCGCAGTTGCCTTATATCCTGGCCATGTCGCGGTTCGCGCATTATATGAAGGCCATGATGCGCGACAAGATCGGCAGCTTCATGTCGCGGTCGGATTGCCAACGCTTCTTGAACCTGTGGATCTCCAACTATGTTTGCGCTGATGACAACGCTACACAGTCAGTGAAAGCTCAGTTGCCTCTACGCGAGGCTAACATTGAAGTTGCCGAGATGCCCGGTAAACCCGGAGTTTATCGTGCAACCGCTTTTCTCAGGCCCCATTTTCAGCTCGATGAGCTTTCGGTTTCGTTGCGACTTGTGGCTGAATTGCCCGCTCCTGCCCAGAAATAGCAGGTGCGAGGCAGTGGCTCTTCGCCAATGAAGTACAGACCCCAGTGTTGTTAGGCCCCAGCAATGCTTTTTGCGCCTTCCAGGTGCAAATGCCCTATTTGAAAAAACTGTAAGGAGGAAGTCTCTATGGCTGGTGTAGGAATTGCGCCCGGCGGCGCAGTGGATTATTTTCTGAAGCTTGAGTCCGTTGACGGTGAAAGCCAGGACTCTAAACACAAGAACGAAATTGAACTCCTGTCGTGGTCGTTTGGCGCCACTCAGGGTGGCACCATGGCCATTGGCGGTGGCGGCGGCGCGGGCAAAGTTCAGATGAACGACTTCCATATCGTAAAGCAGGTATGCAAGGCAAGCCCTAAGCTCCTGTTGGCTTGCGCCAATGGCGAGCACATCCCAAAAGCGATTCTTGTAGCCCGCAAGGCGGGAAAAGAACAACAGGAATACTTGAAAATCACGCTGACAGACGTGCTGGTTTCGAGCTACCACACCTCCGGCAGCGGCCAGAGCGGTCTACCGGTTGACGAAATCTCACTCAACTTCGGCAAGATCGAAGTTGAATACAAGGAACAGAAACCGGACGGCAGCCTGGGCGGAATCATCAAGACCGGCTACGACCTGAAACAAAACAAGGCAGCGTAATTTCCCGTGAACGCAACTGAGCTTTTCCAATCCGGGAAGCTGCAGGAAGCTATCCGGGCGCTTGGCGACGAAGTGCGCAATTCTCCGCTTGACGCCAGGCGCCGGACCTTCTTGTTTGAGCTCTTGTGCTTTGCCGGTGAATATGATCGCGCGGAAAAGCACCTGGATATTCTGGGTGACGCCAATCCTGGCGCCCGGATGGGAACGCTCCTTTATCGTTCCGCCATCCATGCGGAAAGGACCCGGCAAAAGATGTTCGCCGAGCGTAGTTATCCCGCGGCCAAAACGGAAGTGGCAGCCTCGGGAACCAGGAACGACTCCTTTATCGGAAGCTTTGCCGACGCAGATGAGCGGATTCAAGGTTCGCTGGAAGTGTTTGTGGCCGGCAGCTACACCTGGATCAGTGTGGAGCACATTGCGTCCATTGAAGTGCCCAAGCCTAGACGTTTGCGTGATCTGCTGTGGACTCCAGCCATTGTTACCACCGCGCCCTCATACAGCGCTATGGAACTGGGGGAAGTTCTATTACCGGTGATTGCACCACTCTCCTTCAGGCACCCCGATGAGACGGTGCGACTGGGAAGAAGCACGGTTTGGGAAGCGACTGGATCAGGCTATGTTCCCTTCGGGCAGAAGACGTTTCTCATTGACGGCCAGGAAGTTCCCATTCTGGAGCTGGGAAAAATCGTACTTTCGGCTGCAGTAGGAGAGGGCCGTGCGGTATCTGCGTGAGGACCTGCTGAATCCCCTGCCCGATTCCAATCCCAGGGGTGAAAATCTTCGCTACGCTTCTGTTTACGACAAGATTAAGGAAGCCCGGCAGGAAGATGAAGACGATTCGCCTCAGGGCGAATGGCAGCGTCAGAGAAAGAAAGCGGATTTACCAGCCGTTCTTAAGCTCGCCGGCGACGTGCTTGCCACCAAGAGCAAAGATCTGCAGGTTGCTGCGTGGCTCTGTGAAGCATTACTACGGCGTGAGGGTTTCGCGGCACTTCCCCAGTGCATCTTTCTTATTCACGAACTTCAATTGCGCTTCTGGGACATTCTCTACCCTGAGATGGATGACGGAAGTCCGGAGTTTCGAGCCACGCCACAGGAATGGTTCTCCGGCCGCTGCGATTATCTGTTGCGCAGAGTTCCCATTGCCGGCAAGAACTTTGATTGGCTCAAATACAAAGAATCGCGAACCATCCCGTACGAAAATGATCTGCGAGATGAGAAAGACAAGGCGCGACGTGAAGAAGCCGTCACGGAACAGAGACCACTCCCTGAAGAATTCGACTCCGCTTTTAACAGTACGCCCAAGAGTTTCTATGTAGCGGCGTGCGTTGATCTTGAGGCGGCGACGGAAGCGCTGGCATCCCTGGAAGCCTTCTGCGATGAAAAGTACGGCAATGTGGCCCCAAATTTTGGAAAGGTTCGCAACGTTCTCAGCGAACTCAAGCAGGGGCTCGAAGGCCTTTTGAAGAAGAAAAGAGAGCTGGAGCCAGATCCGGCGCTTCCCGGAGTGGCTGAGATCGAGAGTAATCTGGCAGAGACCACCGAGCCGCAACAACAAGAATCTGCGCAGCCGATAACCGAAACTCCAAAATCGAGCGATCCCGAAGAGATCTTTGCCATTATTGGCCG
>JASLFF010000378.1 GCA_030150795.1 Terriglobales bacterium
ATGTTCCAGGGCAAATTCGCTGCCGACGTTTCATTTGCGTGTCCCGCGCCGCACTTCGTCACCTTCCAGGCGGGTGCTTTCCGTGGCGACAAGGCTGAAGCCGGCGCATCCGCCGCTCCAGTTGAAACCGTCAATGCCAACATCGCCGATGGCGTTCAGCGCAACCAGCCTGAAGATCCTTTCAAAGAAGCCAAACAGGCCGTGGATCTTACGCAGGCGGAGATCATTGTCTCCGTCGGTCGCGGCATCAAGGAGCAGAAAAATATCGATCTGGCCAAGGCGTTGGCTGACGCTCTCGGCGGCGAGATTGCGGCGTCGCGTCCCATCTGTGATTCCGGCTGGCTTCCCATGGACCGCCAGATTGGCAGCTCCGGACAGACAGCTTCACCCAAGCTCTATCTCGCTGTCGGCATTAGCGGCGCTATTCAACATATTGTGGGCATGAAGGGCTCGCGCAGCATCATCGCCATTAATAAAGACGCTGAAGCGCCCATTTTTGAAATCGCCGACTTCGGCGTCGTTGGGAACTTGTTTGACATTCTGCCCGCGCTGACTGAAGAAGTGAAGAAAGCCAAAGCTGGTGGATAGGATTCACCGCAAGGAGCGCCAAGGACGCAAAGGACGCAAAGGAAGCAAAGGAAGTCTGGTTTCAGTTCTCAACGAATTGCCGCGTCGAGCTGTGGCCAACATCCAAGACTATCTGCGACTTTCTTCCTTTGCGCTCTTCGCGTCCTTTGCGGTGAAGATTTGATCGCAATTAAGGGTAACGATGATTTACTTCCGCAAACCTCTTGAAGGTGTTGAGCGTCCGCAGATGGAATCGGACGTAACCATTGTTGGCGGCGGCCCCGCTGGACTGGCCTGCGCACTGCGCTTGTCGCAGTTGATCGACCGCCATAACCGCCGCCATCCTGAAGCGCCGCTGAGCAAGGAAAACATCAACGTCCTGGAAAAGGCCCGCGAACTCGGCCAGCACTCGCTTTCCGGCGCGCTGCTTGATCCGCGCTCCATGGACGAACTTCTTCCTGGTTGGCGCAGTGAAGCGCCGCTTGATGCCGAAGTCACGCACGAAGAAGTTTTCTTCCTCACGGAAAAAAGCGAATTTCGCCTTCCGCTGACGCCGCCGCCGCTTCAAGACCACGGTAATTACGTGATTTCCATCAACCGTTTTGTGAAGTGGCTGGGAGAAAAAGTCGAGCAGGCCGGAATCACCGTTTTCACTGGCTTTGCCGGCTCGGAGCTTCTCACTGAAGGCGATCACGTCATCGGCATCCGCACCGACGATAAAGGCGTGGACAAGCACAACCAGAAGAAATCCAACTTTGAGCCCGGCTATGACGTTAAGTCCAAGATCACGGTGCTGGCGGAAGGGCCGCGCGGCTCGCTGACCAAGCAGCTCGTCGACAAATACGGTTTGCAGAAAGGTCTGAACCCGCAGGTGTACGGCATCGGCGTAAAAGAACTTTGGGAAATCCCATCCGGCGCGATCAAAAAAGGCCAGGTCATTTACGCCATGGGCTGGCCGCTCACGACAAAAGAATACGGTGGCGGCTGGATTTACGGTTCCAAAGACAATTTGGTCTCGCTCGGTTACGTCACTAGCCTGGACTATCAGGACCCGCGTCTTGATCCACAGCGCGTTTTGCAGGATTTCAAACAGCATCCGTTGATAGCCAGCCTGCTGCGCGGGGGAAAGATGATCCGCTACGGCGCAAAAACATTTCCCTATGGCGGATGGTTCTCCATGCCGCCACTGGCCGGGAATGGCTGGATGATCGTCGGCGACTCCGCCAGTTTCCTGAACTCGCAGCGGCTCAAAGGCATTCACCTGGCAATCAAGAGCGGAATGCTCGCCGCGGAAACGGCTTTTGACGCGCTGCTCCACAACAATTTCAGCGCAGCCAAACTCAAGCAATACAAAGAGAGCGTAGACGCCAGCTGGATCAAGGACGAACTCTGGGAAGTGCGCAACTTCCATCAGGGCTTTGAGAATGGCCTGGTCTCCGGCATGGTGCACACGGCTTTGCAGCAGCTCACCGGCGGACGCGGCCTGCATGAAATTTATCCTGCGCACGCCGGCCATACGCGGATGAAGCACCTGGACCAATTGCCTTCCGACGGCGGCAACCGCGCGCACCTGCTGGGCAAAGCCAAAGGCGATGGCAAACTCACCTTCGATAAACTGACCGATCTCTATCATTCGGGCACCAAGCATGAAGAAGATCAGCCTTCGCACCTTGTCATCGCCGATACCAACATCTGCAACACGCGTTGCGTTACGGAATTCGGTAATCCGTGCCAGAATTTCTGTCCTGCCAACGTTTATGAGATGGAAGACGCAACCGGCGCTGATGCGCCCAAGGGGAAGCGCATCCACCTGAACCCGTCGAACTGCGTGCACTGCAAGACCTGTGACATTATGGATCCCTACGAGATCATTACCTGGGTCCCGCCCGAGGGTGGCGGCGGCCCGAATTACGACGGCATGTGATGCCGGTTGGCACATCGCACGCGTCAACTACATCGCAGGCCGCTCAATGGTTTTTCAGGTCTCTGGCTCGCGCGGCAAGACCTACTTTGAGCCATTCGGCTACCTGTTTCTGTTGTTCGGCTTTCTCTTTTTCGTTGAGGTGTGTTGCAGCTTCTGCCAGCCTCGTATCTGATCCGGGAACCTTGTACTTCGTGGCGATCAAATACCAGAAATAAGCTTTCTTCTCTCCGTCATGAGAACCGCTTTCAGCTTCCAGCCGCGCCGTATCCATGTAGCCATCGGGCACACCAAACACGGCCGCATTGCGGTAAAAATCCAGCGCATCATGCGAATTCTTTTGCTGCCCCAGGCCTTTTTCCGCCATGCGGCCCAGAACAATGTAGGCAAAGGGTAGCTCAGATTTCTTGCACCATGCCCTTGCCTCGGCATAGTCCTGTTGAACTCCTTTCCCCGCTGCGTATAGCTGGCAAAGCTTGTACTGAGCTGGACTCGCGAAGATAGAAGCCTTGTGGTCCTGATGGGCAAACTCCATATATAGGGAAAGCGCTGCGGGAAAATCCTGCGCAAGCTCATCGCCTTTTTCATAAAGGCCGGCCAGGTCAAACTTGCTGCGGTCCATGCGGTTGTTCATCTGTTCGCTGATGTGTTTCAGGGCATCGGCGGCCTGGGCGTCGCCTTTTCTCTGCGCTGCCATCATCCAACTGCCCGCAAGTTCGATGTTTCCTTCCACTCCTTCGCCGTTATAGTAAGAAATGGCTACGTTGTAGATGCCTTCCGCTAGGCCCTGCTTCGCGGCTTTTTTGTACCAGCGGACCGCTTCTTCTTTGTCGCGCTGTACGCCGCGACCAAGCGTATACATCACGCCCAGAGCATTCTGCGCATGCGCGTTTCCCTGGTCCGCGGATTTGCGGAACCATTGGACGGCTTGCTCATCATCCTGCGCCAAGCCTTTGCCATCCTCATAAGCGCGGCCCAGTTCGAATTGTGCCTGGGCATCGCCGCTTTCTGCCCTAGGCAGTAGTTGCTGGATCTTTTCTGGCGCTGCAACTTGGCCGGCAAGGCCGGAAGACAAGGCAAGTCCAATGGCCATGAGAATTGCGATTCGCGTCATGAGTCGAGTCAATGGAAAAGCTTTAGCCTATCATGAACTCGATTTTTTTCGTCTCTCACAGTCCCATTTTGGGCATGGCTCGCACCCTGTATTGTCCTAAAATTCAATAGCCGCTTTTCTTTTTTTCTGATACTGTTGCCGCCAACTTTTGGCGGCGGCCTTTTTCGAGAATGCATTTCTGATCCGCATGCAAAAGGCACCCGCAAGAAAAAGTGTGAAAGAGGGGGCTTCTATGCGTAACTGCAGTACTCACTTCACGGCTGTAAAACTCCTTTCGTATGTATGCATTCTCATGTTGGCATTCGGCTCACAGCTGGTTGCGCAGAGCGCGCGTGCGCGCATCATCGGCACAGTCAAAGACCCGCAAGGAGCGGTTGTTTCAGACGCAAACGTTACCGTAACCAATGTCGCCACAGGAGTGGAAAGCAAA
>JASLFF010000407.1 GCA_030150795.1 Terriglobales bacterium
CGGAACGTTTAGTGTCGGCATGCTGTTTGCCTTCGTCGCATACCATGAACAATTTAAGGCCCGCATCACCACCCTTGTTGATCGCCTGTATGAATTCCGCATGCTCTCGCTGCAGGTCCAAAGGCTGGCGGATGTGGTGCTGGAAAAGCCGGAATCTTCTTTCGTAGACGCAGTGGACGCGGAACTGGAAGACGCTTCCATTGATGTCAAAAAACTTTTCTTCCGTTACTCAGATACAGAGCCGTGGTTGTTAAATGACGTCACTTTCAGGATCAAGCCCGGCGAGTGTGTGGCAATTGTTGGCCCATCAGGGGCGGGAAAATCGACGCTGCTTAAGCTGATGGCCGGCCTGCTGAAGCCCCAATCGGGGGATGTCGTCGTGAACGGCCATTCTGTTTGTGAAAGCCGTGCCGCGGTCCTGGGCAATGTTGGTTTTGTTTTGCAGGATGATTCTCTTTTTGCCGGGACGATTGCGGACAATATTGCTTTCTCTTCTGATGTTGCCGATATGTCGCGCGTACAAGAATGCGCCCGCCTTGCCTGCCTGGATGACGAAATCAACGAGATGCATATGGGCTACAACACTTTGATCGGTGACATGGGCTCGGCCCTTTCCGGAGGCCAGCAGCAGCGGCTACTGCTGGCGCGGGCGCTTTATCAGCGGCCTGCCATCCTGATCCTGGACGAGGCGACCAGTCACCTTGACGTTCCCACAGAGCAGCGGATTGCCGCCATGCTGATAGAGCTGCGTATGACGCGGATTTTCGCTGCCCACCGTCCTGACACTATCCGCATTGCCGACCGTGTCATTACATTGTCGCGGTCGGGAAAGATTTCTGAAGAGCCGTCTTCGCTGCGCGCGGCGCGCGCTGCCGGTGCACAAGTTTATGAGGGAGAAAGCTATGTCTAATCGGAACGAACCGAATAGAGTGCTCAATCGTATGGGCGCTCGCTTGTTAACGGAGGAAGAAATGGAAAGCGTTAGCGCTTCAGGCCCTCCGTGCCGGTTGACGTTCACGCACTTGCCCAAGGGCGGCTCGGACGAAGACACGGTCTGTCCGTAGATCGGGATTGCCGGGGGCGAGGCGCGGGAGAGCCAAGCAATTTTTTGAATGAGGGCTTTGCATCCCGGGAGCCCGGAAAGGAGGACAGTATGAACGACCAGAACAGAGTGTTGCTTCGCAAAGGCGCGCGCGAGTTGAACGAACAGGAAGCCGCCCAGGTGGCAGGGGGATTCCGCACGTTGACTGTGTGCTCCTGCTGCGTAGGCGGTCACGCCGATGGTGATATTAACGAATGCGGCAGCGTTTGATGAGTGCAGGGCGACAATTTTTCTTAGAGACTTGGGCCCGTCAACGGACCCAAATTCACAAAAGGAGAAACCCATGAACGGCCAGAACAGAGTGTTGGCTCGCAAGGGCGCGCGTGAGTTGAACGAACAGGAGACCGCCCAGGTGAACGGTGGAATCCATACCTTGACTGCGTGCACCTTTAATTTCGCCGGTGGCGCCGATGGCGATCGGGGAGAATGCGGCGGCGTTTGGTAAGTGCTGCCTCCGCGGGTTGCTCTCCTGAAAAGCGCAGCCCGCAACGATTTTTCTTAAGGGCTTGGGCCCGGCAACGGACCCAAATTTGCAAAAGGAGAAACTCATGAACGACCAGAACAGAGTGTTGGCTCGCAAAGGTGCACGAGAGCTGAGCGCAGAGGAGGCCGAGCAGGTGGCCGGTGGACTCAGAACGGCAACTCTATGCTCCTGCTGCATAAACGGCCACATTGATGGCGATCCCGGAGAATGCTGACCGTTTGTAACCGCCTGGCGGGCCTCCTTTTCGAAGGCGGCCCGCACGGCTTTTTGCAATTCTTAAGCACGATAACTAATCGGAAAGGAGAATCACTATGAATGACGAAACCAGAGTGTTGGCTCGCAAAGGCGCGCGTGAGCTGACTGGACAAGAAATCGAAGAGGTAAATGGCGGAATCCATACCGAGACGAAGTGCTCCTGCTGCATTAACGGCCACATCGATGGCGATCCCGGAGAATGTGGCGGCGTTTGGTAGCCGCCGGCGTTCGCAAGGGCGTTTATAAAGCTTGGGCCCGGCAACGGATCCAAATCATGCAAGAAAGAAGGAGAAAACAAGATGAATGACAGCAATCGCGTATTGTCCCGGGCCGGAGCTCGTGAAATGAGCGACGCGGAAGTTGAACTCGTCAACGCAGGAGTCTTGCACACGAACGTTATCACCTTCAATCCCCTCACTGGTGCCAGGGACGGGGATGGATACGTCATGGAGAGCTAGCTTTACCCATTTTGTTGTCGGCCCCAGATCCACGAAAGGAGAAACACCATGAATGAACAGAACAGAGTACTGAGCCGCAGAGGCGCTCGCGAACTGAGCATCGACGAAGTTGATCGCATCAGCGGTGGACTGCATACCGAAACCCTTTGCACCGTCCCCACGTCCACTTGCCCCAACAAAGACGGCGATGCCTCTCTCGGCGAGTGCGGGCCGCTCTGCCCGTAATCAAGAATTTTGGACTTGGTCAAACAGGCCCAAATAATGAAAGGAGGAACGTATGAATGACCAGAACAGAGTATTGATCCGCCGTGGCGCCCGTGAGTTAACGCCGACAGAAGCCGACCTTATCAATGGCGGCTTTATTACTTTTTCTCTCTGCACCAATCAGCCCAGCCCGGATGGAGATCAGCGTCCTTTCGAGGCCGGCTGCTAAATAGGTTCTCCTGAGGATCGCTCACCGTTCGTCCAGCACGAACAAACAAAAAGGAGAAAATGTCATGGAGCAGAACAATCGAGTACTCGGACGCCAGGGCGCTCGCGAACTGAGTGAACAGGAAGTACAAATCGTCAGCGGTTCGTTTCAGCACCGCACGCTGACGCCGTGTTTCATCAATGAAAAGCGACAACTGTTTGCTGGCGATACCAGCGAATGTGGTGATGTTTGATCTCGAACCAGGGTGGCGCACCGCGCCACCTTGTATCGCACGCAATAACATTTAGGAGGTTATTCAAATGAAAATCATAGTTCTGGCGCCGGCAGACGATAATCACACAGCTCCCATCAAATGGGCTCTGGAGCGCGCCGGCTTTTCTGTGGTCTGCTGGGCCGGGCTGGGCTGGATCCCGGAGGAGCAGGCATCAATCACCCTGGACGAAAATGATGCCGTCCAGTTGGGACCGCACCTGGTGGAACCGGGCGACGCGATCTGGATCCGCCGTCCCGAATCGCCGCAACCCAATCCCAAGACGGCCGAGGCTGACAAGAAATTCGCTTCTCTCGAATACCGCACGTTCTATCACTCCATTGCCTATCTGCTGGAGAAGTTGCCGGTGTGGTGCCTCAATAAATACTCCGCCGGCCGGGTCATGGTCCAAAAGGCCCCGCAGCTGCTTCTGGCGCGCCAGTGCGGGCTCAAGATTCCCTCCACCTTAATGTCCAACTCCCCGCAGCAGGTCAAAGACTTTCTCCGTCGCGGCGGCCGGACCATTTGTAAAGGCTTCACCCCGCACATATGGCAGAAGGACGGCCACCGCTCCGTCGCCGTTACAGAGACCTTCGAGCTTACACCCGACCAAATGCCCGCGGATGAAGTCCTGACCTATGCGCCGGCCATTTACCAGGAGCTTGTCCCCAAGGTATTTGACGTAAGAATGTTCCTCATGGGCAACCGTATCTATTCCTATGCCCTGCACAACACCAAGAAAGCCCTGGATTGGCGGCAGGATTGCGGCTTTGGCAATGTAAAGGTGGAAAGGATAGATACTCCGCCCGCGGTGGAAAAGGGCGTATTGGAATTTGCCCGCCGCGCGGACATCTGCACCGGTTCGCTCGATTTTGGTGTGGACGCCCAGGGGCAATGGTGGTTCCTGGAGATCAACGAACAAGGCCAATTCCTTTGGATTGACCAGTTCGACCGCAGCGCCCGCCTGCTGGAAAAATTCTGTGCCTTCATTACCGCGCCTGAAGGATCCACCGAGCCGCTTGAAGCACGGCAAGACCTCTTCCCCTCTCTCGCGGAGTATGAAGAGCTGGTCAAGCGCGAGGGAATGCCGCAGCCGACGCAGAGTCGGCAAGCTGACGCATTCCTTTCCGTTGAGGCATGAGGATCGGGCGGCAAAGATATTTGCTTTGCCGCCTGCGCCACGGTTACTGTACAACATAAGCAATGAAAATCGCCAAGACAGCGCACAAACTGGCGGATGCGTTCAAGGTCCGCCACGCGGACTCGTTTCGGCTCAAGGATTTTGATCCCGCCGATGTCCGTGACATCACCACGAAAGAAAAGGCCGATCAACTTTTGCAGCAGAGCATGACTGTACTGCAGGATTTGCAGGAAAAACTTTACGCCCAGGACCAGTGGGCCGTGCTGCTTATCTTTCAGGCAATGGATGCCGCCGGCAAAGACAGTCTGGTCAAGCATGTAATGTCCGGCGTAAATCCGCAGGCTTGCGAGGTGTCAAGTTTTAAGCAGCCATCAACAGAAGAGCTAAACCACGATTTTCTTTGGCGGACAACGCGCCGGTTGCCGGAGCGCGGCAAGATCGGCATCTTCAACCGCTCTTACTACGAAGAAGTCTTGGTCGTCCGGGTACATCAAGAGTATCTGGCGAAGCAGCACCTGCCGCCCCAACTGGTCACCAAGAAAATCTGGAAAGAGCGTTTCAGAGACATCCGGAACTTTGAGGAATACCTAACGCGTAATGGCGTGGTCATCCGCAAATTTTTTCTCCATCTCTCAAAAGAAGAACAGAAGAAGCGCTTCCTGGCCCGGCTGGACGAACTGGAAAAGAACTGGAAGTTTTCAGAAGCAGATGTCCATGAACGCAAGTACTACGACGATTACATGAACGCCTATGAAGAGATGATCCGCCACACGTCCACGCCGGATGCGCCGTGGTACGTGGTGCCAGCCGATCACAAATGGTTTACCCATATTGCGGTAAGTTCGGCCATCATTCAGACGCTCAAAGAAATGGACCTGCAGTTTCCTCAGGTGGATAAAGCGCGCCGCAAGCAACTGGAAGAAGCAAAGCAGATGTTGCTGAGGTCACGCGACTAGCTTGGATTTCAATGCTTTGCCTGATACTTGAGCTTATCTGAGAGTGGCGACGCCAGCCATTGCTCCAGGCTCTGCGCCTTGCGGTCCCGCTCTGAAGTTTCCGCCGTGGCCACATCAATTGGCCACTTGATGCCAATCCGCGGATCGGCAAAGTGAATTCCGCTTTCGGCATTCTGGTTGTAAACACCGGTCGTTTTGTACTGGACTTCGCAATCGTCGGTAAGCGAGCAAAATCCGCGGGCAAAGTTATGGGGAGCCCAAACCTGCTTCTTGTTTTCCTCTGAGACCTCAATGCCAAACCATTTCCCCAGCGTCGGCGAGCCTTTGCGGATATCAACGGCCACTAGAAATGCCGCGCCGCGCGTCACGCGCATCAGCTTGCCCATGGGCGGCTCCCACTGAAAGTGAAGTCCGCGCAACACGCCTTTTTTTGATTTGGAATGGTTGTCCTGGACAAAGTTCGTAGGCAGCCCTAATTCCTTGAACTGATCGGCCCGATAGGTTTCCATAAAGAAGCCGCGCGAATCTCCGCGCACCTCCGGCTGCACTACGATCACTTCATTCAGGTGGACTGACTCAATCTTAAAGCTCATTCGGCGTTGGCTCCCTCGCAAAATTGGATTCGTGCGTCAGGAAATAGTCTTTTGCGCCTGCGCCGAATCCATCTTGAGTGTAACAGCCGTCTGGTCAGTACCGGAAAGCGCCTGCCAGCCGCGGCGTGAGAGGTCCCAGAAAATCAAGTAGCCCGCTATAGCTGCCAGCGCCAGCAATAGGAGCCCGAGCGTAAGCTCGCCAAAGATGATCTTGCCAATTCCGAAGAGCGTCGCGTACACCAGCACGCACCCCATAAGCCAGTCAAAGGCGTTGCTGCCGATGTCCCGCACTTGCGGAATTTCCGGCGCAAGCGCCGCAATGCGCTTCCAGCCATACACCGTGGGCCGCACGCGACGATAAAATTCCAGCAGCTTTTCTTCTGATTCCGCCGGAGTAAAAAATGTGGCTGCGATCCACGCCACTGTCGTGATTCCCGCCGTGATCAATGAAGTCTTGGCAAAGGTAATCGGATCGTCGCCGGGAAAATGCTTGTTGAGATAAACCGCCACCACAGCCGCCACGACCATGGCGCTGATTTCA
>JASLFF010000419.1 GCA_030150795.1 Terriglobales bacterium
CCACGGATTCCTGGAATAGAATGCATCTCCGGGGAGGCAGCGATGGCCAGATTCTATGAAGATGTCCCGATCCAGTGGAAAGAGGGCGAGACAACTTACGGACGCGGGCTTGGCAACCATGTGGCCTGGCGCTGTAAATGCGATCATCTGATGCTAGCGCCGCATGAGGAATTGTACTTTGTCCCTCCCTGCCCAACATGCGGCCGTAAGTTCCGGGTCATAAAAGGGAAAAAGCCACGGTATGTGAAGAGAGTAGTTGAGCGGGTGGAAAGACCGGTGAAGCAGAGGTGGTAGAACGCTCAACCCCCATGCTTAAGGGCTGCGATGCGGTTTTTATGCGATTTAGTTTTTGTCCACGCCATGATGGTGGAAATGCGCACTGTCATCCCTTGAAAACCGCAAACCCTGGCGTTGCTTCATAAGCCCCCATAATGCCATCCCAGCAGGCGGAGCATACAAAGCCCCGCTCCCGGCCGTCATGAGTACCGCGATGCTCGTGATCGGTCACGCAAGCAGCAAAATTGAACTTAAGCCGGACCGAAGCGATATCAATAAAGCAATTGAAATAGACCCATTCGCGGCAGTTGTTTGACCATGCCTGCCCGCGAAATGTCTCCGCCATACCAGCGGCGATCATGGCCTGCTCCAATGGTCTCAGGTGTTCACAAGTCATCGTCTGTTGCCAAGTATAGCGAAGTTGCCTCTGTGCCACCGCACGATTCAAGATGCATCCCAAGCGCTCAAGTTTTATAATGCGCGGCACATCAACCAAGGGGGAGAAACCAATGGCAAGCGATTCCCGGCAGCAAGATTCTAAGATCAAAAACCCTGTTGCGCAGCCCACTGCCAATCCGCTCGACCGCAGGCATTTCCTTGTGAGCGCAGCCGCTGGCGCGGCAACCATGGCCCTTCCTCGCTGGGCCCGTGCCGACATGCTTGGTTCCAGCGTTGATTCAAATCTTGCGGCTTTTCAGGATGATCTCGCTCCCATCCGCGCCGAGATCACCAAGCGCCATGATGAAACTGTGCAGCGGATGCAGACATGGATGAGACAGCCATCCATCGCCGCGGAAAATCGCGGCATGAATGAAGGCTGCGAACTTACCATGCAGATGCTGCGCGATGCCGGCTTTCAGCAGGTGACAAAAGTCCCGACCGACGGACAGCCGGGAATCTTTGCCACGCTGGACGCGGGCGCTCCCAAAACTCTTGGCCTTTATTTCATGTATGACGTAAAGCAAGTCGATCCCTCCGAATGGTCGTCGCCGCCGTGGGAAGCCCGCATTGTCGACAAGCCGGGCTTTGGCAAAGTTGTAGTTGGACGTGGAGCGGTCAACCAGAAGGGTCCTGAAGCTACGTTCCTGGCAGCGCTGCATGCCATCCGTGGAGCAGGCCGCAAGCTTCCGGTAAACTTTGTTTTTGTGGCTGAAGGAGAAGAAGAAATCGGCTCGCCGCATTTTCCCCAGGTCGTCCGCCGGCCGGAAGTGCTGGCCGCGTTGAAGAAAACGGTTGGAATCTTTATGCCGTTTGCTTCGCAGGATCCCGACGGACAGGTCACGGCCTTTCTGGGTGCAAAGGGTGTGGTCGAATTGGAACTGGTCTCCAGCGGCGAGAAATGGGGACGCGGCCCGAAAGCCGATATCCATTCCAGCAACAAGGCGCGGCTCGACTCACCCGCGTGGCATCTGGTAAAAGCGCTGAACACATTGGTCTCCGCCGATGGCAATGATCCGGCGATCGCGGGCTTTGCCGACAAGGCGCGGCCCATCTCTGCGCAAGAGAAAGCGATGGTCGCGGAAGCCGCGCGGCGCCAGAACGAAAAAGCGCTGATGAAACAGATGGGCGTGGAGCACTGGGTGCATGACGTGAGTTTTGAAGAATCGCTGGAACTGCTGGTATCAAAACCAACCGTAAATATAGAAGGACTGGTGGGCGGCTACACCGGCCCAGGCGGAAAGACGGTCCTGCCGCATCGCGCCGTGGCCAAGATGGACTTGCGCCTTGTGCCGGACATGACTGCCGCAGACGCGCTGGCCGCGCTCAAGGCGCATCTGGCAAAGAACGGATTCGGCGATATCGAAGTAAACATGACTGGCGGCTATGACCCCACTTCTACTCCAGCCGATTCTGCGGTTGTCCGCGCCGAACACGCCGTTTACAAACGCAATGGAATCGATCCCATTGTGATGCCGCGTCTGGCAGGCTCATGGCCCGGATATGTCTTTACCGGCGATCCGTTGCGCCTGCCCGCGGGACACTTTGGCCTCGGCCACGGCAGTGGCGCGCATGCTCCCAATGAATACTATGTGATTGAATCCAGCAATCCGCAGGTCCAGGGCATTGACGGCGCAGTGATGTCATACGTGGAATATCTGTATGAGGTGGCGCGAACGGCGTAGAGGATTACCGTTCGTTGCCTCTCGTGGATGAGTACTTCTGTAGAGAAGTGCTCATGATGTCTCAAGCATCTCTCCGGTGAGGGCCTACAACCTGCTCAGCAGCTTCGGCACTGACATTCCAAAGCTGTCCGCAAGTATTTCCAGTGTCCGCAATCCTGCTTCTTTCTTCCCTGTTTCCAGGTTGGAAATGTGCGCTCTGCCGATGCCGGCATGCTCGGCCATATAGCTCTGGGTCCAGCCCTTTTGTCTCCTGAGTTTTCGCAATTTCCTGCCGAATCGAATGCAAATATCCTCGTTTGCCATCCTTTTGATGATGCCTGTATCCTTTGGGATACGTGGTGGTCTATAGGACACAGATCATGGAAACAGACGATAGGGAATTGGAACAAATAAAAGCTGGCGTTTACGAGACGTGGGCTGTCATCAATCGCGCCTTTGAGCAGATCATCACCGCGCTCGACAAGCTGGAAAAGAGAGGCGTGCTGAAGGACGATTACGTACAGGATCAGAGCATTATCACAAATGACCTGTGGGCTAAAATCAATTCTCAAATCATGGCAGACGTGGGCAGGCGTGAGGCAGACGACCGCGATCATTATGGCAAGATGAGAGCCACAATTGAACGACGGATTAGGGGACGCCAGTGAACCTGCCATGCGGCACACTGTGGCGCAACATCAGCCTTTCAAAAGACCGCGCACGATAATTGGCTTCTTACTGCACCGTAAGATTCACTGTGCTGGTTGCCGTTGCGCCTCCGCTGGCGCTGCTGGCTGTGACGACCACTGCCGAAGTTCCAGCCGGCGTGCCCAGCCCTTTTGGTCCGGGCGTTGGGGTCGGCCCCGGTGTTGGTGAATTATTCACGCCGCAGCCGGCCAGCAGCAGCAAAGCCAAGCCAGCAGAAGCCGTCGCCAGCCGCAGCTTGGAATTCTTTGTGCGCGCAAGCGCCAACGCCAACGCAGTAAGTCCCAGCAGTCCAAGCAGCATCGTAAACTGCGGCGGCACGCCATTCGGCAGTGGAACAGCCGTGGACCGCGCCGTGGTGGCAATGGTTAGCGTGACCGGAGTTGTACCCGCCGTTGTAACGGACGTTGGATTGAAGCTGCAAGTGCTGGCTGCGGGCAGACCGCTGCAGGCAAAAGTTACCGCGCCAAGGCTACCGTTGTAATTCACGTTGAGCGTTGTGTTCGTTGTGTTGCCGGCCGCCACAGTAAGACTCGCCGTTTGGGCAGCCATCTGCAGCGCCGCGTCAATCTGTGTCACATCGCTGGCTGAGTCATTTGCAGTGTTGCTTTCAGCTCCTCCGGAAACTGTGGCCGTGTTCGTCACAGATGACGCCGCATTGGCGGCTACGTTCACCGTCAGCGTAATCGGCTCAAAGCTTGTTCCGGCAAACAGCACATCGCCGCGCGTGCATTGCAATGGAGAGAGAGTGCAATTCCAGTTCGTCCCGCTGAGATCGGTCGCAGT
>JASLFF010000439.1 GCA_030150795.1 Terriglobales bacterium
CGAGACCTGGTAGAGTGTGCATGGAAGGATAAGGAGCGGACCAGCCAGCGACCGAATCCTGCGCAACCGAGTCATTGGTTTGACCAACAAGCTTTTTAAGTTGCGACTGCAGTTCCGCCATGCGGGCCTTGAGCGTGCGCACACGAACATTATCGTCAGAATAAAGCTGTTGCAGTCCCTTTAGCTCGGTTTCACTGGCGATGAGTTCGCCTTGCATATGGGCGGCGGCATCCATCACGGCGCGACCTTCATTTTGAGGATCGACCATGGAATTTTTGCTGGTGAACTGGCTCAGGGTCGCAGAGGCGCGAGCCAAATCCTGCTTCGCAGTAGCAAGCCGTTCTTCAAGAAACTGGCGTTCGCGGTGAGCCGAGGAAGTATTGAGATCCACGGCCAGCCGGTTCAATTCGTCAACATAAGCATTGGCAATCTGCGCGGCCATCTTTGGCTCATAGTCAGTGACGGTGAGCGTGATCACCCCGCTCTTTTTGTCTTCTTCAATATCAGTGAACCTGACAAGCTTTTTGCGTGCTTCAAAGTAGGTGCTTTTGCGGTAGCGGGCGCGCAGATCGAAGCGGTTGATGAGGCGGTCCTGAACGGTACGGCTCTTTAGGACTTCAACATAAAATGCGCCGGGCGTCTTGGCTCCCAGCAGGCTGGCAGCATCCAGGCCGAAGCCCGTACTTGAATTGTCACTACCGAGGGCCTTGCTCAGCAGGCCCATCATGGAACTGCTGCCGCTGCTGGTGGAGTTTTCTCCGGGAACAAATCTCACGGCGGATTTGTAATGCGATGGAACGAGGAAAGCAAAAACAATAGAGGCGATGAGAGTTTTCCACGTTACTCCCCAGAGGAACCGACGCGACCGCCAAAGCACCCAGAGTTTTTCGCCTTTTCGATCATCAGGTTCTGGTGGAGCGGGCGAGTATCGCTTCTCCAACTCCGGATGGATGGAGGGGGCGTAAATGGGTACGGTGGCCTGGCCCCTAGTTTCCACGTTTCAAGCTCCAATGCGGCCAATATGTTAATTGAAACGAGGCGGTGAAATCATTCTGTTTTTTGCCGGCGCTCAAGAGCGGGAAATTCCAATACTCATATTGCAAGAAACTCGAAAGGGAGAGTTTAGGGGTCAAAGCCCATTCTGATTTGATATATAGGTCCCTAAGATTTCCGCCTTCGAGAAACATGCTGTCGGCAATTTCACTGCGGTAACCGAACTGGACCGTTTTGTTTGAGGCAACCCAGTATGTGCTACTGGCGCGCAAAGAAATTCCCTGCCGGCCCACAGTAGCATCGCCAATGATAAAGCCCTTATTTGTATAGCCATCCAGGTAACGGTCATTCCAATAGAAGAAGCCTCCTTCCGGCGTTTGGATCAAACCGGGAAGGTTGGTGTAAGAAGCTTCAACGCGCATATCCAGATGCGGTACGCCGGGCACCTGAGAAAGATAGAGTCCGGGGGTATGGGCAGCACGGCGCGGGTAGCCGATGGGCGAAATTTCATCCTCGACAAAAGAATCCTCAAAAAGGGTCAGCCACTTCCTAAACCCGGGGATCCGATAGGTGAAATCGAAGGTGGAACGCCGGTCACCAGGGTCGCTGCCGCGGCCAGTGGAGTTGCCAGTAGAAAATAAGGAATGTTTGACAGATGAGGCAGTAATGGGAAAATCAGGGCCGCCAAACACGCCGGTCCGACCCACGCCAAATTCAAAGTTGGGTGTCGGCTTGAAATTGACCTTGAAACCATTAACCATCGGTTGCTTGGGGAGAGTCCGACCGAAAGAAAACACTTCTCCAATCGTTGGATCCTGAGTATTTCCCCAATGCGCGCCGGTCATTTTTCCCACCCAGTACTCGGTGCGGAATGGCCCCAGCAGCTTGCCCAGAATACCTGGAAACTTCGATGGGTGAGTCTGGTCAACCCGCAACATATAAAGAGGCTCAGCGTTGTTGCTCCAGAGAAAAGGGTCCTGTGTGGGACTCAGCCACAGAGTCTGCTTACCGAATGAGGTCTGCCAGCCTTTAATGTTCAGAGAAATAGAAGCATCGATCAATCGGAACTGATTAAAAGCAGGAATGGCTGAAGCCGGCTGTGGGCCTTTGAAATCAGTGACTTGAATAGCATCCTGTACTGCTTGCGAATACCCAGCGGCTGCAGGAGCGTGTTCATACTCACCCGTAACAGAGAATGCAAGCGCGCCAGCAACGCCGCTGGAAGAGAACCCGGCCAATCCGTTGGTGCCACGCTGGAAGGGCCGTCCGTTATCGTTCACGATGGTCTGGCCGAAGTGATAACTATCGGTGAGAGGAGGGCCGGAAATGGTCGTGGTGCGAGCGTACACGGAATCCAGCCTGATGTTGTCAGTGTCTTCGTCCTTAAAGTGCGTAGCAAATTCGCGCTCTAGTGACGAGTAAATCAGGTACGCTTCGTCAGGATTGGACGCATCGACCTCGCCGGATATTTCTTCAAGGAGGCGGCTGCATTCACTCCGCGTCCAAGGCCTGAGCCCAACGATTCCGCTGTGGAGCACTCCCAAAGCGGCAAGGCGGTCAAAAGCGGGATACACCCAGCTATCAATGGGAACGTATGGTGAACCGCGCTCTGCGTGAGGGAACCCTTCAGGGCCAGGGTCGCGGACAAACTTTCCGTAACCTGCGCCTGGCAATTCCGGATCGTGGTGCGATTTATACGCTTGCCAACCAATCAGCCATCCCATGGCGCTGCCCACTACTACGTCGCTGGGAAAATGGTCACGGCCGGCTACGCGGGCGGCGCTAATGGTTGTTGCAATCCCGTAGAAAAAAATCTTGGAGACTGGGCCAGGATATTCATGCGCCAAAACGCTGGCAGTGGACCAGGCAAGCAAGGCATGCACCGAAGGAAATGAAGAGTTGGAAATTGAACTGCTATTGAGAAACTCGCCTTGATGGTTGCCATCATCGGGGCGGGCCCGTTGCGTGACTGCCTTTAAAACCTCACCCACCACTAGCGCATTGGTAGCAGCCTCAACAGAAAGAATACCCGCTTCTTTTTTATGTTCATCGCCAGTGTATTTGCCCAGTAAATATAAAGAGCCACTCCCGCCAAGCATCAGGGCTATGCCTCCGTTAGAGACGGTGCTGGCATGCTTCCCCAGCGAACTGGTTCCTGAGATCCGCGATGAAAGCTCCGCATCGGCATTAATGAGACCAGCGCTCACACCAGTGAGCGGGACAAGCCAATTCAAATCCTCAATACGGACTTTAAAAGGACTAGTCCAGATAGTTTTCTGGTCATGCGCAAGGTTGCGCAGGAATTTAACAGGATTGTCGCTGGCATAGTGAGCGTCGTCACTCTGTATGACCGGCGTGGGCGTTGGTGTTGGCGATGAAGACGACGCCGCAGTGTTACTCGACTGCCCCCAAGCTGCCGAAGCTGCGAAGAAAATGACTGGTAAAAGAGCAAGCCTGCAATTTCCCATTCGGATCAACTCAATCTTTCGGTTAGAAAGTCCTGATCACACTCACGGCCACGGCAGCGCCGGAAAGCAATGAAATCGTCTGGCTTAAGTTTTTGAAAATTCCCGCGCCCGCTCCCTTCTCAGGAACGAACACGGTGTCTCCGGCTTGCAGGGTTGTTCCCAAAACATTGCCGGACCACCAATCGCCGGAGCCGCGGCCCACCACTGTTCCATTGGCGCGGACGACGAATATCTCTTTTTTATTGGCGAGAGAGGTTGGCCCGCCCGCTTGCTTGAGATACCAGCCAGCGTGTTTCCCAGAGCTGAACGTAATGGCGATAGGGTTATAAACCTGGCCTGCCACCATAACAAATGTTGGCCGCTTGGGAATATAAAGCGTATCGCCTGCGCGGACTTCCACGTCGGCCTGCGTGCCCTCCCACTTTTCAATCTGAGAGGTGACGTGAATCGAGAGACGCCCGTTAGGCTGAAGCTGTTTCAATTTGGCAAGCAGCTGCTGGCGTTCGCGCTCCTGAGCTAAAGCGGTGCTGTTCCGCGACGATGACGATGAAGAAGACGAAGATCCGGTTGAACCGGGCGCGCCAATCGCCTGCCCCTGAATCTGAGTCACCATCTCCTCGCGGCTTTTGGCTGCGGCCTCGCGAACCTGTGCTCGATCCAGAATGGCAGCATAAGGATACGCTTCACTGGAGAAGCCGCCTGCACGCTTCAGGATGGAGCTGAGATGCTCGCCGCGCTGAATGCCATAACGACCCGGGTGCGTTACTTCACCTGTGACAGAGACAGCACCGCCGATATCGTTCCAACCGCCGATCTGCCGGATTGTAAGAACATCTCCGGGTTTCAGAAGAACATCTGTATCGGCTTCGCCAGCCAGAGCCCGACCGATAGGAATATCCCGATGGTCCAGATCAACATGGTCGCCATCAATCACGGAATAGCTGGTGAGATCCGCTGCCTGCTGATAGGCAGAGCGCTTAAAGCCCCCAGCCATACGCAGAAGATCGGCTGCCGTCATTTTTTCCGACAGCGGATACTCGCCGGGGCGCATGACTTCACCAAAGATTGAAACTTTGGGCCCATCCGTTTCATAACGACCAAAAATGCGGACGGTATCGAAAGGCTCCAGGCTGGGAGCCTCTGCTTTTTTCGAAAGAACGTCAGGGAGGTTAAAAGGAATTACAAACGGCGTGAAATCGGGGGGATGCAAACGAACGATTTCAGCGCGGTCTGCAGGTTCAGGCAAAAGATCGTCATAAGAAGAGATGAGATCGGTGACTTTCTCGCCGTCTTTATAAGAGAACTTTCCCGGACGGAAGACGTGCCCTTCAAGGTAAACGGCGCGATTGCTGTACGGAAGAATGGGAAGGACGGTTACGATGTCACCATCTTGTATGCGGAACCGTTTAAATGCGTCATCGGCAGCCTGAATTCCAGCCGCGCCAGACACGTTGACGCTCATCATCTCTTTACGCTCGTGCGCCTGAACGCGCTCAACTCTGATCCGGCTCAATTCTCCCGTAACCGGAACGCCGCCGGCCAAGTCAAGGATCTGATCCAGCGTTTGCTCCTTTCGCAGCTCGTAAATA
>JASLFF010000451.1 GCA_030150795.1 Terriglobales bacterium
GGGGACGGTCCTCGCATCCATCGGTTCTTACCCTTGCATCATTGTCACCAACGCCGCGCGCGATGGCGATTCCGTGAATGGAGGATAGCGGAAGCCGCTGGGAGACCCAGTTCATGAATCAGCGTCACCACTGCCGGGACATCTGGACGGAAGTCCGTGTTTGGCTATGGATTCGATTCACACTAGAATAGGAGCAGGCAGAGACGAGAAACATGGCAATCCTCGATTGGTCACAATGTTCTGCGGTTGAAAGGATACCCGGCAAGGTAAGCGGAGCATGGGTAGTACGCGGTACTCGTATGCCCGTTTCCGCGATTTTTGAAAATCTCGAAGCCGGAGCTAACATTGACGACATTCTGCAATGGTTCGACGGTCTAAATCGCGAACAGATCAAGGCGATCATTGACTTTGCAGCGCGCAGCCTGGAGACGCCTGCGCCAGTTCGCTGATGCTAGTCCTCTTCGATCAAGGCACTCCAGTTCCGATCCGCCCATTTCTTATCGGCCATACCGTCAAGACGGCTGCAGAACAAGGCTGGAGTACGTTATCGAACGGCAATTTGCTCAATGCGGCTGAGGCGGCTGGTTTTGAAATACTGGTTACCACCGACAAAAACTTCACTCACCAACAAAGCCTGCAAGGCCGCAAGATCGCTATTGTGGTCCTCGGTAACCAGCAGTGGCCAGTGCTGCGCGTTCATGTTCGAGCCGTGGTAGACGCGGTGAACGCCGCCTTGCCCGGAAGCTACGTTCTCGTGGAGATACCGGCGAAGAAGCGCTAGCTTTTTGCGATCGGCCAGAAAAAGAAAAATGGTCTGAATCGCGGACGATCATTGTGCCATAGCGTCTGCCACTGCGGGCGAAGGAGTTTCGCTTCCCAACTCGCCTTCCCATCGTGCAATCACGGCGCTTGCCAGGCAGTTGCCCAGAACGTTGGTAGCGGTGCGCGCCATGTCCATGAACTGGTCAATGCCAAGAATCAGCAAGATCGGCCATGCCGGAAGGTGGAAAGAATCAAGCGTGCCCAGCAGGATCACCAGAACCGCACGCGGCACTCCGGCCACGCCTTTGCTGGTAAGCATGAGCGTAAAGACCATCACCAACTGCTGGCCAACCGTTAAATGAATACCCGCTGCCTGAGCGACAAAAATTGATGCCAGCGAAAGATAAAGCGTGCTTCCGTCCAGGTTAAAGCTGTATCCGGTAGGCAGAACGAACGCGACGATTTGCCGCGGCACGCCAAAGCCCTCCATGCACTCCATTGCCCGAGGCAACGCCGACTCTGAGCTGGCCGTGGCAAAAGCGATTGTGACTGGCTCAGCCACGGCTTTGATCAGGCGCTTGATTGGCAGGCGCGCAATCAGCGCTACCGGTAGGAGCACGCAAAGCACAAATACCACCAGCGCGGCATAGAGCGTAACCAGAAGCTTGGCCAGATTGGCCATCACGCCAAAGCCCATGGTGCCTACGGTATATGCCATCGCTCCGGCTACTCCGATAGGCGCAAACAGCATGACAATGTTGGTGAACTTAAACATCGTCTCAGAAAGGCTTTCACAAAAGACCAGCATGGTCCGGCGTTTCTCCTCGCCGATCAATGCCAGCGCGATGCCAAAAATAATGCTGAACACCACGACCTGCAGCACCTGTCCTTCAGCCACTGACTTGGCAATATTTTCCGGAAAGGTATGCAGGACAATGTCAGTCCATTTTTGCGGAGGCGCGCCTGAAACCGTGGCCGTGGCGGCATTGGGCGGGGCGGCAAGTCCTGCGCCGGCATTGGAGATATGGATTGCCGCCAGCCCGATAAAAAGCGCCAGCGTGGTAACCACTTCAAAATACACGAGCGCTTTCACGCCCATGCGGCCAACCTGCTTCAGGTTGGAGTGTCCGGCAATTCCGACGACGAGCGTGCTAAAGATGAGCGGAGCGATGATGGTCTTGATGAGCCGAAGAAAGATCGAGCTGAGTACCTGGAAATCGGCGGCAACTTTCAGGCGAGTCGGATCGCTAGCGAAAGTAAGGTCAAAACCAATTTCGGCACCCACCAGCATCCCGGCAAATATCCACGGGGTAAGTGACCGACGAAAGAATGAATAGCCGCAAAGCGCCGCAATCGCAGCCCAGCGAAATCCTGCCGATAGATAAGGATGGATGACCACGCCGGTATAATGTTGGATCGCCCACAAGACCGCAGCGATCCCGGCCAGTGCCAGGAATGCAGCGAGAAATCGTTCTTGGTTTGGGGAATTCGTCTTCATCGGAGCAGGTCCTCCAACTCAATCGAGCCTTGGGTCTTATCGTCGCGATACTTTACGATGACCGGCGTGTAAAGTGAAAGCCCCCACTCCTTAGCTTTTCCTTTGGTAATGGCCCGCGATCCCGGCACAACCACGGCGTTTTCTGGAATGCTGAGAGGCGCATCGGCGGTTGAGCGGTAAACCTGCTCGCGCACGACATCGTAAACCGGCGTTGCCCGGGTAAGAATCACGCCTGCACCCAGCACGGCGCCGCTCAGCACTTGCGTACCTTCATAAACGCCGCAATTTCCCCCAACGAGCACATCATCCTCAATGATCACCGGCGAGGCTCCCACCGGTTCCAGCACGCCGCCAATCTGTGCCGCTGCGCTCAGGTGGACACGTTTTCCAATCTGCGCGCAGGAGCCGACCAGCGCGTGCGAATCGATCAGTGTGGCTTCGTCAACATATGCACCCACATTGACGTACATTGGCGGCATGCATATCACGCCGGGAGCGATATAAGCGCCGCTGCGAATCGACGATCCACCGGGTACCACGCGCACGCGGTCAGAGACGCCAAAGCGACGAGCGGGAAAAGTGTCTTTGTCCACAAAGCTGAGTGCGCCACTGCCGGATTCTTCCAAGTCGCCCAGGCGAAAGCCCAGCAGGATGCCCTGCTTCACCCATGCGTTCACGCGCCATTGGCCGTCTTGCTTTTCTGCTGCGCGGACTTCGCCGCGTGTAAGCG
>JASLFF010000458.1 GCA_030150795.1 Terriglobales bacterium
AAAAATGCAGATCAACAGTGCGGTGTGGCTGGGTGTGCCAAGCGTGTAATGCAACAGAGTGTGGCCGCCCAGTGTCAGCTGCAGCACTTTGCCTTCTGCGATCAGCGGGCCCAGCAGCACGGCAATAATGCTGACCATGGCATTGGTGACCCAGCCCAGGATGAGGCAATTCATCGCCAAGCCAAGATAGATGGCTTTAAATCCACGCAGAAAAGCCGCCGGCGTCCCGCCATAGCGCATTTCGGTCAGTTCCACGTCAGTCAGGACTTCTGCGCGCCGCCAGTACCGGGCAAAAAAGAAGACCGTCAGCATGCCGCCGAGACAGGAAGTCCACCAGATCCAGTTGCCGGCAATTCCCTGCGTTGCAATTACGCCACTTACAAAAAGCGGGGTATCAGCGGCAAAAGTTGTGGCCACCATGGATGTGCCGGCCAACCACCAGGAGACGTTGCGCCCGGAAACGAAAAACTCTTCAGTATTGCCGCCTGAGCGACGGCGGTAATAAATGCCAATCGCCAGATTGATCAGCAGGTAACCGCCAATCACGATCCAGTCAGTCCAGGTTAGTGGCATATGCTCTCCTGTACGCCAAGGCTTGCGGCTCAACGCCAGACTAGCAGATGAATGCGCCAAAGGAACCCGGTGAAACTGCTTAACCAACAGGGAGCGCCTGCAAGGTCAATGCATGTGAACCATGCCGGATACTGTCCGATGGTTCGCGATATTCTGCCCAAACTGCCTGAGCATTTCTGGTATTGTTGCGCCATGGTAGAAAAGATGGCGCAAAAGTTGGTGCTCTCCGGCGTTTTTCTGTTGGTTCTCTTCTCTCATGCGATTGCCGGTGACTTTCTGCGCACCGCGCCGGTCCATCTTGATCATGACGGTGAAAAGTGGGCCCAGAAAACGCTGAAGAAGCTTTCTTTGGAAGAAAAAGTCGGGCAGATGTTCATGATCCGCCTGGCTATGCCGCAGTTTGTGAACCTCAAGAATCCTGAGTACCTGAACTGGCTCAATCAGATTGAGCGCTACCACCTGGGCTCTGTCCTTCTTACCGTCCCTGCTGAAGGTCCGTCGCTTTCCAAGAGCGAGCCCTATGAAGCGGCCATGTTGATTAATCAACTCCAGCGCACTTCCAAACTTCCATTGCTGGTGGCTGCCGACTATGAGCGCGGCGTCTCCATGCGGCTGAACGGCACCACGGTTTTCCCGCATAGCATGGCCTTTGGGGCCGCGGGCAAGCCCGAGTTTGCTGAACAGTTTGGCAAGATTGTTGCCCTGGAATCCCGTGCCATCGGCGTGGAGTGGAATTTAATGCCGATTGCCGACGTGAATTCCAATCCTGCAAATCCTGTAATAAACACTCGCTCTTTTGGAGAAGATCCCAGCCAGGTAAGTGCGCTGGTGAGCGCTTACATTCGCGGAGCGCGTAATAATGGCCTTCTCACCGCCGCAAAGCATTTTCCCGGACACGGAGACACCGCTACGGATTCGCATCTGGGCTTGGCGGCGGTAAATCGGACGCGTGAACAGATCAACCAGATCGATCTGCCGCCGTTCAAATCTGCTATTGTGGCTGGAACAGACGCGGTAATGGTGGCGCATATCACGGCTCCCGCGCTCGAGCCAGACTCGTCCCGCGTCGCTACCAACTCGCCTGCCGTCGTTACAGGGGTCCTCAAGCGGCAGCTGGGTTTCCAAGGTCTGGTAATTACCGATGCCATGGATATGGCCGGCCTAACAAGCGTCTACCCGGAAGGCGGATCAGCAGCGGCTCGGCACGCGGCCATAGACACGGTAAGGGCCGGCAATGACATGCTGCTTCTATTCACCGATCTTGATGGCGCATACAAAGGCCTCTTGAGCGCCGTCCGCAGCGGTGAAATTCCTGAGAAGCGCATTGATGAATCCGTACTGAAGATTTTGCGTGCAAAGGCCAGCGTCGGGCTGAACAAATCAAGCCAGATCGACATCAATAAAATTTCTACCGTGATTTCCAGCCCGGAAAACCTGGCGGTTGCGCAGCAAATCGCTGATTCCGCCATCACTCTTGTCCGCGACAATGGCCAACTGCTTCCGCTCATGTCTCAGGGGCGTTCGGCTTCTGCTCCGGGTTATGGGGCCGTGCAACAGGAAGGAAGAAAATTTTTGTGTATCGTCTTTACTGACGACGTAAGGAGTGACAACGGACGCCAGTTACAGCGCGAGTTGCGGGCGCGCATACCCGATGCTCGAATCATCTTTGTCGATCCGCGCATCGCCGCCGGAAGTATGGCTGAAATCCAGAGCGCGCTCAATGCAGCGGAGAATGTTGTGGCTGCGATCTACCTAGTTCCTGTTCCCGGGCGCGCTGTGCGGAAGGAAGGCGCGACGGGTGTTAACACGATCTCCGTCCCGGATGCCACGGCAGCTTTGCTCCAATCGATCCTTGAGGCCAAGCGAGAAAAGACAGTGGTCGTCAGTTTTGGCTCGCCCTATTTCCTGGCCGATTTTCCCCAGATTGAAAATTACGTGTGCGCCTACTCCAATGCGATTACTTCTGAATTGGGTGCGGTGAGAGCGCTGTTCGGTGAGATTCCGTTTCGCGGGCGCTTGCCGGTGACTATTCCCAGCGTGGCACAACGCGGAACCGGAAGCGACTATCCGGCCCAAGGCCAACGTGGTGGAACTGCTGCACGCCCGATTCGCTGAAGATTAGTCGGATTCCTGCAAAGTCTTCACGTGCGCTTCAAGAGCTCTGGAGTACTCGCGCTCTGCCTGCAATTCTGACTGAAGCTTTTTCACCAGGCCTTCCAGTCGCATGATTTCAATCTTTAATTTGCCGGCATCATTGAGGGGCGCCGCTTTTGCAGCCGATGCCGACCCGTTTCCGTTCGCAACAGCAGGCTGAGCGGACGAACTTGCGGCTGCCACCGGCGGGGTAATCGCAACCGGTTGGGGCATGGGGACAGCCGCCGTCGCCGTAATTGGCAACGGCATGGAAGGGAGAGGAGC
>JASLFF010000468.1 GCA_030150795.1 Terriglobales bacterium
CTGAACTTCCTGCCTCCTCCGGAAGGGCTGGACGATCAGGATTTCTTCTTTGATCCCAGCAGCGGGCCAAATGCTCTGCCCGGTACGTACAAAGTCGCGGTAACCGTAAATGGCAAAACTGAGACGCAGACCGTGGATGTCCAGACCGATCCGCGCTTTAAGTTTGACGCTGAAGGCATGCGCGCGCAGCTAAAACTGGGACTGGAACTGCGCGACGAAGTCTCCGCCTTGCATGAAGCCCTGAACCGGCTCAACGGGCTGCACAAGCAAATCACCAGCCTACAAGAGTTGCTGGCTTCTGATGAAGGCCAGCAAGGCAGCGCGACCAATGTTACGTATAAACCGGTATTGGATGAGGCGCGGGCGCTGGACAAGAAAATTACGTCGATCCAGGAACCGCTCTATAACAATGATGTTCAACCCGGCAGCCAGGACGATATCCACTATCTGCAACGCTTCCAAAACCGCCTGCAAGGGGTAATGCGCGGCGTGATGGGCGGTCCGGGCGAAGCGCCGAGCCCGTTGCTGGTAGAGGAAGCGGCTGAGGTCCACAAAGAACTGGAAGCTCAGCTAGCGCAGGTGAACACGTTGCTGACCACTGAAGTCGCAGCTTTCAATAAGAAAGCGGCGGAGCATGGTTCAAGCACGTTGTTCGCTGGCGGGCCAATCCAGATCAAGTCGGGAGCAGGCGCGGCCTCAAGCGCCAGCACCGGCAATGATCAGGACCAGGACGACGATCAGGACTAGCTCAGATAGTAAGTTGAGATCAAAGAGGCGCGACCGAATTGGTCGCGCCTTTATTCTTCCGCCAAAGCCTGCCGCGCAAACGCTTAAATTCGTCGTGGTTACTTTGCTGAAGTGAGAACAGAAGGCGAGTTAGATCGAGTTTCTTCCGCTGGATTTCGGAGAGTATGGCCGCGATGCCGCCATTCGTTGGCGCGGAAGCTCCGTTGGGGCTGCTCGGCATGAAGCTTCTCACCCACTAGATCGCCAAGTTGATGGGCGCTGGCCTGTAGAACATTAAGATTCTCAGCGGTAAACGCATCAGGCTGCAACGCATAGAGAGAAAGGACTCCAACGGTGCGGCCTGCATAAGACAAAGGAACCGCCAAGGCTGAGCAAAGCGCAAAGCTTCGTGATCCTTCAAGGCCTGGTTCAACCTTGGGATTGCCATTGATGATGTAATTTCCCGTTTCGGCCACCCATCCGGCCAATCCCTCCCCGTTGCGAATGCGAAGAGAAGAGAGGTGACGAACATTTTCGCCCATAGCGAATCGCGGAACAAGAAAGTCGCCCTGCACCGCAAAAACGGCCAATGCGTCAAAAGGTACGAGATGGCGAAGGCGAAGAACGGCGGAAGAAAGCGTCTCCTCGAGAGTAAGGGGCTGTTCGGTCCAGCTGAGTACGTCGATTAGATTCAGACCAGACTGCGCTTGGGATGAAGGTCCGGCGGCAGCGGCAAAGCCTGCATCGGGCGCCGCGCCGCGTTCAACCTTTACGTCGAGTGAAAGCTTAGGCCGTTCTTCAGTCTTTTGCGAGCGCGCCAAGTGCTCTAATTCTATGTATCGTGCCTGCAAAGCGGCTACCACGCGTGGATCGAACGCCTTTCCGGACTCGCGGGCCACGTGTGCCATGGCTTCATTGAGCGGCAAAGCGCGGCGATACTGCCGATCAGAAGCAAGTGCGTCGAGACAATCAACTGCGGAAAGGATGCGCGCGCCAATAGGAATTACGTCGCCGGAAATGCCGTCTGGATATCCGCTGCCATCCCACTTTTCATGATGAGCATGCACAATGGGCGCAACCGGATACGGGAACCTGACCTGTTCAACAATTTCCGCACCTACAATGGGATGAATTTTCATCTTCTCAAATTCTTCAGGCGTCAGTTTGCCGGGCTTGGAGATAATGGCCTCAGGAACAGCAAGCTTGCCGATATCGTGCAGCACAGAGGCAGCCTGCAAAGCCTGCAATTCAGAAGGCGACAATCCAAGATCTTTGCCAAGTTCCATGGCATATACACGAACGCGCTGGAGGTGGTCCCCGGTTGTGTGGTCTTTGGCTTCAATTGCCAGCGCCAAAGTTTCAATGGTGCGCATGTTGAGAGAAGCCAGATCTTCCAGGTGACGCTTTTCATCCTCCCAGCGGCCAAGATGCATGCAGTACGAGCGATAGATCACATAGACAGCCGGCAACACCAGAAATGACATCTCCCAGCCGGCGAGCCGATTTACGAACTGAATCAAACCTGCGATGGCGGCTCCAATCAGGTAATACGGAAAAGTCCAGGAATAACCTGTCTTCCACTCCCGGATGATGGAAGTGTTTTCAGCTAAAGCAACAACGGTAGCTACAGGAATGCTGTTCAGTAGGAAAAAGACAATGGTAGCAAGCAATAACGGCAGCGGCACTTTGGAATGAAATACGTGCAGGAACAGGAGCACGTATGTCCAATAGGCGGCCGTAATGGCCAAAGATAATTGGGAAAGATTAAAAGCAAAATGGATAAAACTGGGATGCTTGGTCCGCCAGAAACATTGGACTACGGTACAGAGCACAACCAGAGACAAGGTCTCAGAAATCGTCATGTTACAGATGCCGACGAGAAAGAACACGAAGCCGACCGAAACTGTCCCTTCAGATCCTGGCAAGACAGTCTTGAGAGCAGAAGCTATGACGGTTAGCAACAAGTACGACGCGAACAGCAAGCTATGGCTGGTACGCCACGGAAGAATGCCGCTAACCAGGCAGAATACTCCGGCGGCACAAACCAAGAATACAAATGGCCGCACACGAGTTGGGATTCCCGTCATTTCTCCCCTCGTTCCTGCAGCGCCTGGGTTTTCGCCGCAATAAGTCCTGTCAAAAATCCAAATAAAAATGTTTTGCCCGTAGTTTTAAGTAAAAAGGGTAATCAGGAAAGAGAACTTTAGTAACCAGGGTACGAATACAGGCCGAACGGATGTGACGTGGATGTCACAAGACTGTGACAGAAGCGCAAACTGCAGGAATGTTACAATTTAGATCACCTGCCGTAAGTCTATGTTGCACAATGTGTTACGAAAGTAATGCCAATGGCCAGCAGCTTGCAATTAGGCATGGGGTCAGACAAAAATCCAGTTTTTTAGGGCAGATCCCATGAGACGGAATTGCATTCTTCTTTTGCTGGTTCTAGGGGCGCCGCTAACTTTGTTGGCGGACAATAGCAAGATATCGCCTGACCTGCAAAACTCAACTTATACAGGCCAGACTCAAATCGTGGTCCAGTACGCGCCAGGCACACAGGTCAACTGCACCGGAATATTGGGACTTGTCGATTGTCTAGTGAATGACGTGGTGAAGCTGGGCGGCGCGATTCTGGGACAGCTTCCGTTGGTAAATGGGGTAGTGGCAGTACTTGACCATAACGGCATTGTCTCGCTTTCCAACCAGTCGAACGTGGTTTATATCAGCAAGGACCGGCCGCTTGCACCGTTTTTTGATAACGCTGCGCCGGCAGTGAACGCATCTGCGGCGTGGCAATCGAACTATACAGGATCGGGAATCGGCGTAGCGCTGATCGATAGCGGAGTGAATTCTCATCCTGACCTGATGACGACAGGGCTTCTGCCACTTTCGCGCGTCGTCTACAACCAGAGCTTTGTTCCCGGAGATTCGAACTCAGCCGACGCATACGGCCACGGCACGCATATTGCCGGATTAATCGCAGGAAGCGGAGCCAGTTCAACAGGGCCAATCTTTTCACAGACCTTTAAGGGGATTGCGCCGGGAGCGCACATTGTGAATCTTCGTGTGCTGGATGCGAATGGCAGCGCAACAGACAGCACTGTTATCGCCGCCATTAACCAGGCGATTGCATTGAAATCAAAATACAACATTCGTGTAATGAATCTTTCGCTGGGACGCGCGGTTTACGAAAGTTATAAGCTCGATCCACTGTGCATAGCAGTGGAAAAGGCGTGGCAGAGCGGAATCGTGGTGGTTGTAGCAGCCGGAAACAATGGCCGTTATCTGCCGACCAGCGGATATGCCACCGTGAACTCGCCGGGAAACGATCCTTATGTGCTCACAGTTGGCTCCATGAAGCCGATGGGCACGCCGCAACGCGGTGATGACTTGATAGCCAGCTACAGCTCTAAGGGCCCAACTGTGATCGACCATGTGGTGAAGCCTGATGTTGTGGCGCCAGGCAATTTGCTAGTCTCAACCGAAACCAGCAACACCACGCTGTACAACACGGAGACGAGCAATCAAATCCCCTATAGCTCATACATCTACGGCGGATCTTCGAGTCCATCAAAAAATTATTTTGAGCTGAGCGGAACCAGCATGGCTACGGGCGTGGTGAGCGGAATGGTGGCAGACCTCCTGCAGGCGCATTCAACGTTGACGCCGGATCAGGTAAAAGCCAGACTGATGAAGACGGCCTCAAAGACGTTCCCCCCAACCAGCAGCGTATACGATCCCGCGACAGGCATTACTTATACTTCACAATATGACATCTTCACCGTTGGCGCAGGTTATGTAGATCTGGCTGCCGCGCTTGTCGACACTGAGCTGCCGACTCAACGCGCGATGTCGCCGACAGCCGTATATAACTCGAGCACCGGCACAGTAACTCTTACTTCCGATTCCTCGGCGGTCTGGGGAACATCACAGGCCTGGTCAGGACCCGCAGTGTGGGGAAGCTCACAATTTGTCGGGGGCAGCGCGATCATGTGGGGAACTAGTACCACTTCCGGCTCAGCCATCATGTGGGGGACTTCCGATCTTTGGGGAAGCGCGATTATGTGGGGAACCGGAACGTCCTCCGGATTCTCTACTATCTGGAGCAATGCCATTATGTGGGGCACCAGCGGCCAGTGGGCCAATGCCATTATGTGGGGCACCAGCGCAGATAAAGGAGAGTAAGAGCAGTTAAAATCCGAGTTCGGTTAAGGCGTGGCCCATGAGGTCACGCCTTTTTCTTTATAGCGTGCCGCCTAGCGGGCGCAAAGATTTCTGTACAATTGGGTGAATTTTAATCCAGCATGAAATCACCGGCTAACAAAGGCATTGCAAATACGTCTAAAAGAATTTCATCAACCCTGGAATCCAGCGCCAAGTCAGGCCCTAAACCCTGCAGAATCTGAAGGAGCAACCAAGTGACGGCAATACGCAGCATTCTGGCAAGTCTCGTTTTTTTCATCGCGTTAAACAGCTTCGCCCAGACCGCCGATGAACTGGTGGCGAAAAATCTGCAAGCAAAAGGCGGAGTGGAGAAGATCAAGGCCATCAAATCAGTCCGCATGAGCGGAAACTTTGATGCCGGAGGATTTAAGGCCACGGTGGGTCAGCTAAGCAAACGCCCGGACATGATTAAAGAAAGTTTTTCACTGCAGGGAATGACGCAGGTGCAGGCCTATGACGGATCCAATGGGTGGCAGATCTCGCCGTTTGGCGGTCGAAAAGATCCGGAGATGCTGGGTGAGGACGATGTTCGCGGGCTGGCCGAAGACGCCGATATTGACGGCCCCCTGGTAGACGCGCAGGCCAAGGGCAACAAGATCGAGTACCTGGGCCACGATCAAGTGGATGGTGACGACGCTTACAAGCTGAAGGTCACGCTGAAAAACGGCGACATCTTTTACTACTATCTTGACCCGGACACATACATTGAGATCCAGATTGAAAGGCAGCAGTTCATTCGCGGCTCGGTGCGTGAGAGCGTGACCATGCTGGGATCTTACAAGCCGGTAAATGGCGTTATGTATCCCTTTTTCATTGAGAGCGGGCCCAAGAACAATCCCGACCAGCGAGGCAAAATTACGGTGACCAAAATGGAGGCAAACGTCCCCATTGAGGACAGCGATTTCAAAATGCCTGCAACTCCAACCGCGCCGCCCGCAGCCAAGCCGGTCTCGAAATAATGAGCACTTACAACCATCCTGCCGGATTTTTTGAGAGGAACTTCATAATGATGATTGCCCGCTGCTCTTCGTTTGTGCGCTCCGCCGCTGTGATTGCTCTTCTTTGTGCTTTTTGCGTGGCCGTTTCAGCCCAGTCGCCTGCGCCGGTGAAATACGATTCCGGAACCATCTCCGGATTGACGGCCAGAAATATTGGCTCCGCCACCATGGGCGGCCGGATTTCCGCCATTGACGCGGTTGATGAAAATGGCAAGATCACTGTTTTTGTCGGATCAGCCAGCGGAGGCGTATGGAAATCGATCAATGGCGCTACAACTTTCAGGCCGGTATTTGACCGCGAACCGGCGCAATCGATTGGCGCTGTGACTATCGATCCTTCAAACCCCAAGAATGTCTGGGTGGGAACGGGAGAAAGCTGGACCCGAAACAGCGTTTCAATTGGCAATGGAATTTATAAGTCGACCGATGGCGGCGAGAACTGGACAAACACGGGATTGAAAGACTCTGAGCATATCGCGCGCATCCTGGTTGATCCCAAAGACAGCAACACGGTTTACGCCTGTGCCACCGGCCATCTTTGGAATGACAATGATGAGCGCGGCGTCTATAAAACAACTGACGGAGGCACAAACTGGAAAAAAGTCCTGGTGGGAGCAAACGGCTCAACCGGATGCGCCATGTTGTCTATGAACGCTCAAGAGCCGAACACAATCTATGCCTCCATGTGGGATTTCCGTCGCCAGGGTTGGACATTCCGTTCTGGTGGACCGGGCAGCGGATTGTTTAAGAGCACGGATGGAGGCGATCATTGGACAGAAATAGCGCCCAGCAACAGCCAGGGAATGCCAGAAAAGCCATACGGAAGAATCGCGCTGGCAGTGGCTCCTTCCAAGCCAAACGTTGTTTACGCAATGATCGAATGCAAGCAGAGCGCGCTCTACCGCTCAGACGATGCGGGCAAAAGCTGGAA
The DNA here is from genome assembly GCA_030150795.1 of Terriglobales bacterium. The sequence continues at coordinate 6,880 of JASLFF010000468.1, forward strand.
AAAGATGGATGCCAGCCAATACATGGTGTGGCGTCCGTTTTATTTTGCCAATCTGATTGTCGATCCCAAGAATGAGAACAAGATTTTTAAAGTAGACCTGGTGCTGTTGCTCAGCGTGGATGGTGGGCGCAGCTTTAGCTCCACCGCAAACACACATGGCGACAACCACACTGTCTGGATCGACCCAAACAATACTAACCAGATTTATGCCGGCGACGATGGCGGTTTCTGGAGCAGCACTGATGGCGGCACTCGCTGGGCGCGGGCGTGGAATCTGCCCACTGCGCAGTTCTATCACGTGAGCGTTGACAATGCGAATCCATATCATGTCTACGGCGGCTTGCAGGACAACAGCGTTTGGGTGGGCGATTCGTCGTATCCGGGCGGCATCACCAATTCGCGCTGGGAAAACGTTTATGGCGGCGACGGCTTCTGGGTGTTTGAAGATCCCGCCGACCCGGACTACATTTACGCGGAATCGCAGGGCGGCGAAATTGGAAGAGTCAACCGCCACACGCTGAGCGGTCAGAGCATCAAACCGCAGCCGGGATATAATGAGAAGAAGCTGCATTTTAACTGGAACACGCCAATCCATCTCAGTCCCAATGAAAAAGGGACTATCTATATTGGAGCACAGTACCTCTTCCGTTCGCGCGACCACGGCCATTCATGGGAGCGCATCTCACCTGACCTCTCTACCAATGATCCAGAGAAACAGAAGCAGGAAGAATCCGGCGGCATTACGGTGGATAATTCTGCGGCAGAAATGCACACATCGATCTATTCGATCAGCGAATCGCCAAAAAATAGCCAGTTGATCTGGGCCGGCACCGATGATGGAAACCTGCAAATTACGCGCGATGGCGGCAAAAACTGGACCAACGTGGTGGACAAAGTCCCGAACCTGGGCAAGAACTCATGGGTCTCCACTGTTATTGCCAGCCGCTACGAGGAAGGCACGGCCTACGCCACTTTTGATCGCCATACGTTCGGCGACATGAAGCCCTACCTTTACAAGACAACCGACTTCGGCGATACGTGGACACCGTTGGTGAGCGATGCCAGCGGCGTAACTGGATATGCCCACGTGATTACAGAAGACACCGTTGATCCCAACCTGCTCTTTCTGGGGACCGAATTTGGGCTGTGGATTTCCATTGATGGCGGCAGGCAGTGGGCGCAATACCGGGGCAGCAACTTCCCTGCCGTTGCGGTGCGCGACATTGTGATTCAGCCTCGTGAGCCTGACCTGGTATTGGCGACGCATGGACGCGGCATCTGGATCATTGATGATATTTCATCGTTGCGTTTGCTCACTCGTGACCTAATGGCCAAAGACGCGGTGTTGCTGGATTCCGCCAGCATTCAATACTTGAATTCGAATGGTGGTTGGCCGGAAGGTGATGCAACTTTCTCCGGCTCCAGCCGCACACAAGACGCTTTTATCACGTACTACCAGAAGGGCCGGCACATCTTCGGCGACATGAAGATCGAAATTATTGCCCCGGACGGAAAAGTAGTGGATACGATCGCCGGCAGCAAGCACCGCGGCTTGAATCGAGCAACG
>JASLFF010000486.1 GCA_030150795.1 Terriglobales bacterium
CAAGGTCGGCTCGGCTGCGAGCAATGGTGTTCCATTCACGGTGCGCGCGGGCAACATCTTTTTTGTTTCCACCAGCGGTAATGATGCGAATGCAGGAACATTTGCCGCGCCGTGGCGGACAATCCCGAAGGCCAAAAACACGATTGCCGCTGGCGACATTGCTTATATCGAGAACGGCGTCTCACAAACCACGGAAGAAAACTTTACCGCCTATATCAGCATGGACAATAACGGCGCGAGCAATTCTGGCACGGCGATGGCTCCCAAGGCGCTCATCGCTTATCCCAACGCCACTGTGACCGTGGGCCAGGCGGGCGGCCTGCACTACGGCATTCGCACGCCGAACATCGGCGTGAACATAGATTACTGGGTGATTTCACAGTTGCACATCATCGGCGGAACGCAGGCCATGGATATTGGCGGCACGGGCTGGAAGATTGTGGGAAATGAAATGCAGTGCCCTAATGCGGACGACCAGGTGGGATGCTTTGAAATGAGCGAAGGCGACCAGGTAAAGTTCTGGGGGAATGAAGTCCATAACGCGGGTATCAATCCGACTTCATCCAAGTATTACCACGCGGTTTATTTCAGCACGGATTCCAACCATATTGACGTGGGCTGGAACCATATTCACGACAATTTCACCTGCCGTGCGTTGCAGTTCCATTCTTCACCGCTCTGCAGCCCATCTTGCGGGGCCGGAGATACCACTGGCTTTGATCAATACGATCTGCACGTGCATGACAATTTGATTCACGGTGATAACTGTAACGGAATAAACTTCGCGACCGTGGATCCTTCCAAAGGCGCAGTTGAGGCTTACAACAATGTGATTTACCACGTTGGACTGATGGACCCTCTGCAGCTGGGCGCTAGCTTTTCCTGCATCTACGTGGCCGGCATTACGAATAACGGCGCTGCGGGAACAGGAACGGTGCAGGTATTTAATAACACACTGTCAGATTGCGCCGCCAATAATTCGTCCAATGCCAGCGGATCGCGAGGAGCTTTCGGCGTGGGCGGAGGCCCGGCCACGCTGCTGATGAATCTGCGCAACAATATTGCGGAGCAGAATCCGGGCGAGATTTACGTGGATGGCAGCCTCAGCCAGATCAAGGGCGACCATAACCTTTGGTACGGAGTGGGCAATGGTCCCGCGCAGACCACGAACAACCTGAACGCAGACCCGCAGTTTGTGAATCGCAGCGGTGGTGATCTGCATTTGAACAGCACCAGTCCGGCGAAAGACGCCGGACTTACCGTGCCCCCGGCAAACTCGTTTGTTCCCAATCCAAGCCAGGTGCGCGATAAAGACGGCACGCCGCGTCCGCAAGGGACGGCGTTTGATCTTGGCGCTTACGAGCTGCTTGTCGGCGGAACGACAACGAACCCGCCGAATGCGCCGGCCAGCGTGAGCGTGGTAGTCCACTAGCGCATCGATCTACATAGAAATGGCCCGCCGGGAATGGTGGGCCATCTTTGCGAATAGCAGTTCATGATTATCAGGAAATTGCTGCGCCAGATTTTCTATCAATTCAAGCGCCTTGTCCTTATTGTGGTCGTGGATCGCGGCGATGACAAGGAACACCGGGGCAAATGGCGCTTGGTAGTGCTCAGGCCATCTCCCGCGCCAAAGCCATCGTTGCCTGCGCGGCCACTCCTTGCGGGGATGTTGCATTCAGGTATTTTTGGGCATAGAGAGTGATTCCCCGGGCCAGCGATACCAGAGTGAGCGCGAAGAAGAAGCCGAAGACCACGTGCGCAGTGACCAGAACTCCGTAGGTTGCGGCGACGAGAGCGCCAAAGAGCAACTGTCCCCGCGGCATGCACGGACTGGTGGCCGGGTCCGTGACCATATAAAACGTGAACAGAACAAAAGCTACTCCCGTCATGGGCAGTAGCGCGGCAGTCAGCGGAGTGCCGAAGGCCAGATTGCGAAGCAAGGCCTGCAGGAAGAAGCCTCCTACCCATCCGATAGCAACACAGATTCGTTTGGTGAACTTGATATTGAGAAAGCTGCCGCTCATCACAATAATTGCAGGCAGAAGCCAGCTTCCCCAGCCGTGAATGTTTTCAGTGAAATGATAGGGCGGCGCAATGCCTACCCAGGGGAAAAGCAGCAGCGTGAGAGTGATGCCAAAATTCGAGGGATTCAAGAAGTGACGCTGGCTATTTTGCACCGCTACCCGCACCAGCGCCTTGGAGCAAATGGCCGCCGCAGAGGCAAACATAATCGGCAGAAGGCTTGTATTGGAATAGAGGAGCATGGCGCAGGCAACGCCGGTGATATGCGCCGACAGTAGGAAGTCTACCGTGTTCCGCCAGCCGCCTGAGAACCTGGGTTTGCGAGCGTGGACAAAGCAATCCACAAGCTCAAACCAAATCTCGCAGGCATAAGCGGTGAGGACGGACACCAGAGGCTGGATCCAGGCCTGTTCAAAGCCGAATACCGTGTGGCCGAGAAGATTGAAGACGGTGATGGCAATGGCAAACCGGCGCAATCCTCCCAGGCGATTGGTCGGGTTCGCAGTTACGTTGAATGTCACGAGTTCCTCCTTCCCGGCGAAGCCAGCAAGATTGTGTGCAGGCCCGGAGTGAGATGTAAGGTCTGGCGGTGAATGGCTCCGTTCACGTCGCGCCAGGAGAGATCAACCGCAACCGTCGCGGATGCGGGTAGCTGTCCCAGTCCAAAGTGCAGTTCCGGGCTGCACTTTCCAGAGTGCCCGTTGCCTGAGTCAACTTGTTGGACCATGAGCCGGCCATCCGGCAAGTGGAGAATTGCTGTGGCGCCGATGGCGTAACGTCCATGAAGATCACGCGATGGATGGCCAGGGAGATCCCTGGTCTCAGGTGTTGCTTCACCGTTTACCGGCAGCAGCAGATAGAGTTGCAGAAAGCTGTTCGGCGTACTTGTCTGGTTATGGTAAAAGACCGAATCTTCCCATTGGTTGGCAAGTGCAAAATCCAGCAACCCGTCTCCATCCACATCGGCGGTGGCAACGCCGCGCGTTACCTGGGGATCATCAAGCCCTAAATCATGGGAAAGATCGACATAGCGGCCGGAAGCGGACGGAACAAAGAAATGGTTGTGATCATGGCCGCTCAGATCATCCCCGGGATGAAAGCGCGGCCAGCTTGCGGGATGTCGCAGCAGATTATCGTTGCCCATGGCCAGTTCGTGCAGTTCCGGCCAGCGGTCAGCAATGCCTTTCACAAAACCTGCCGCCTGGACAACTTGCAGCGAACCTTCATTATCGAAGTCGCCAAAACGGATGTCCCAGGACCAGCCGTTGCGTGAGAGGCCCAGCGGCTCGCTGGCTTCGTAGTAAGGCGCGATCCCGGCCCGCATTTGATTGAGATTTCCGGTACTCAGGAAGATCAGATTGCTTTCTTCCAGCGCGAACTCCGAGGTGATATTGCTGACTGCCAGATCAGGGATGCCGTCATGGTTCAGATCGCCGCAGTCCACTCCCATGCCTTTGAAAGAATCGTGGCCAAGCACTTTGGAAGCCGGTGTCATGAGAGTGCGCTTGCCGAACAAGCGCTGAAAGTGCAGATGTCCGGGCACGGAAAGATTGCGCAATAGCACGTCAGGGCCAAAGTCGTTGGCAATGTAAATCTCGGGACGCAGGTCACCATCAAGGTCACAGGCAGCCAGGGCCAGGGTCCATCCTGATCGGGCGGGACCTTCCAGCACATTGGTTTGGTCGGTGAACTCTACTCGGGGAGAATCGCCGCCGCCAGCGCTCTTCCACAAGAGAAAGTGCTTGCTGCCTCCGTTGTAAGCGCGAGACATGGAATCCTGCATTTCGGCAGGATAAGTAGAGTGGGCGTCCAATACCCGCGAACCGTCAGCAAAGTAGTTTCCAAAAACCAGATCGATGTGCCCATCGCCATCAAGGTCTGTGGCAACCGCAGCATTGGTGTACCAGTCCTGAACGGACGGCATGAGTTCCTGGGGCTTATAGCTGGCTGCGCTTAGGTTGCTGCCGACCGACTGCCGCTGCAGGAACACCACGGGGGAACGGCCCCAGTAATAGACCACAATGTCCATGAGGCCGTCTTCATTTACATCCAGCGGGAGGCAGCCCATGGGCGCCATGGTGTTGGAGTCATACGGCAGAGGGTTTGGATTCAACACGAAGGGCTTGTATCGCGGCGGCGTGCCGGGAACCGGAGCCACGATCACCTGGTCGATCCGGGTGTCCACATAGCAAAGATCGTTGGGCAGCCCGTCACCATCAAGATCGTTCAATGCAACAGAAGCGCCAACGGAAGAAACCCAGGCAGCGATTCCTGCGAGGCGCGGATTGACGGAGCGAATTGTCTTTGCGGGATATCCGGGGACTTGAGGCAAGACGCTCCGCTGAAATTGGAAGTGGCTGGTCAGTACGAGCCGCTCGCGCGCGGAGATACGCGGCAACTGCGTCGCAAAATAGAGACCAGCCAGAATCAAGACAGCAGAGACCGGCTTAAGCCAACGCTTGAACCAATTGGATGGGGACATCTTAATCACCTTGTCAGGGGCTACAAAGTATTTCATTGCGGAACGCCCAAGCCATTCAGCCGGGAGCATCACGCAGTCAGGGCCGCTAAATGCCGGGAAGTCTTTTCATTTGAAGAAACAATATGAGACGAATCGACCGCCGTCTCTTTTTCGATCCAAAGGAGTGTTTGCGAGTAGTTGTGGCTTCGCCCCGTCCCTTACAGGGCTTGGTGTGATCTACCGCTGAGTAATGAGAGCCAGACGCAAGAGCCAAGTGCCTGAAAACACGGTCTGCGCGGCAAAGAAACTTGTCACAAGATACACCTGAAGCCACGGCGTTGGCAATAATTTATAAAGATGTCGCGGAGGAAGGGTTTCAATCTGGCACGGCAGGTTAAATGGCGCGTTTTATTTGCGAATTGGGATTGGTACTGTGTGTCGCCTGTTTAAGGTGTCTCGATTGATGACGCTAAAATTTGAATCCCCGCTGCTCACCAGAGAGTCTTGGGGTAGGTCAATATATTTCCAAAAGGAATATCGATGAATCCACTTCGCCTGCTTGGCTTGTTGCTGCTATTGATCACGACCGCCCTCGTCCAAAATCCCACGCCGTCACCCACACCGCCGCTGCTCAAGCCGGATGAGCGCCTGAAAGTTGACGTGCTGCTGATCGTGGCGCATCCGGACGACGAGACGGGCGTGGTCCCTTACCTGATGCAACTCATCGATCAGAAAAAGCATGTGGCAGTGGTTTATACAACGCATGGCGAGGCCGGACACAACAACATGGGCCCGGAGCGGGCGCAGTCACTGGGGGCGGTGCGGGAGATGGAGCTGCGGCATGCGCTGGCGAGCGTGGGAATCGACAACGTATGGTTCCTGAGCGGACGCGATACGCCCAGCCAGAATGTTTTGCAGTCGCTGGCGAACTGGCATCAGGGCGAGGTGGAGGAGGAACTAGTCAGGATGGTGCGGCTGACGCGTCCTGAGGTGATCATTACGTGGATGCCGGGATTCTTTGTTGGAGAGAACCACGGCGACCACCAGGCTGCTGGTGTGCTGGCAACTGAGGCTTTTGACAGTGCAGGAGACCCTGCCGTTTTTCCCGCGCAACTTGCGGGGCCGGTAAAAGTGAATGAAACGCTGCTGGACGGCTTACAGCCGTGGCAGGCAAAGAAGCTTTATTACTTTCCCGACTCAGCGGATGACATATTCAAAGGCACTGGTCCAACGTACCAGACGAACGGCATGTCGCGAGCGCTGAAGATCCCTTACTGGCGCGCGGGCTTTGAGACTTTTAAGTATCACCTGACGCAGTATCGCAACTTTATTGAAGGCCTGAAGAGGATGGACGAAAAGGAAGTGGCGGAGCAGGAGAAGAACTGGGGCGGCGAAGGTAGTTTTGTCCTTGGCAAATCATTGGTGGGCGGCAACGTAACCGGAGATGTGTTTGAAGGAATTACTCCGAAGCCGATTGCATTTGTTCCAGAGGCGAGGGAGCCATATCTACAACCGGGCGCGCTTTCTGCCGAGTTGGGCGGGCCGTGGGGTTTTTATGAAAAGTTTTTCCGCGCACATGGAATCACAAAATTACCCAGAGCCAAAGAACCGGAGATTGCAATCAAGCGCGGTGCGACGCTGACAATCCCTCTAGAACTGCACAATCACAATGATGCGGCGAAAAACATCACGATCGCGGTGAAGCTGCCGGACGGCTGGATGACGCAGAGCGGCGCGGGCAATCTTTCACTTGGTCCGCAAAGCGATTACTACTGGCAGGTGATGGTGGACGCGCCAAAAACCGAGACGAAAGATCGGCAGGAAATTGAGTGCACGGCAAGCGCGGACGGGAAGACCCTGGCGACGATAAAGATTTCAGTACAGCTGAGGAATGGTGGACTGCCGCAGAATTGAGCGACCTCATAAGCGCAAGCGGTAATCCCCATACTCTAGCGTCAATTACAATATCGGTTCCGGAAAGTAAGGAGTCCTTTATGCGCGCGGTGCTGTGCAAAGAATGGGGTGGGCCAGAGAAACTGGTAGTCGAAGACGTTCCTTCGCCCGCGATCAAAGACGGCGCGGTGCGGATCGCGGTGCAGGCCGCGGGTATCAACTTTGCCGACCTGCTGCTGATCTCCGGTCAATATCAGGAGAAACCCGCGTTTCCGTTCACGCCCGGCATGGAATGTTCCGGCACGGTGACGGAAGTCGGCGAGGGCGTCAGCAGCTTAAAGGCTGGCGATCGCGTCATGGCTTTGACCGGAACAGGCGCGTACGCTGAAGAAGTAGTGATCGATGCCAACCGCGTTTACAAAATTCCAGACAAGATGGATTTCATCTCCGCCGCGGGTTTTCCAGTAACTTACGGTACATCGCACGGCGCGTTTGACTGGCGCGCGCATCTGCAGCCGGGCGAATGGCTGCTTGTTTTTGGAGCAGCCGGAGGCGTTGGGCTCACTGCTGTTGAGATTGGCAAAGCGATGGGCGCGCATGTGATTGCATGCGCCAACGGCCCGGAAAAACTGTCGATCGCGAAAGAGCACGGTGCGGACCATCTGATTGACTATTCGCGCGAAGACATCCGCGAGCGGGTGAAGGCCATTACCGGCGGCCACAACGCCGATGTGATTTATGATCCTGTGGGCGGCGATGCCTTTGACGCCGGCCTACGCTGCGTTGCGTGGGGCGGGCGCGTCATTATTATAGGTTTCGCCTCCGGACGCATTCCTCAAGCTCCAGCCAATATCCTGCTGGTGAAGAACATTGACGTGATCGGCTTTTATTGGGGATCGTACCAGGCGCGCAAACCTCAGCTCCTGCGAGATTCTTACGCCAAGTTATTACGCTGGTTTGAGGAAGGCAAACTCAAGCCGCACGTTTCACAACATTTTGATCTCAAGGATGTTGCATCGGCGATGGAACTGCTGCGGCAAAGGAAATCGACAGGAAAAGTGGTGTTGACGACGGGGAAGTCTTAAGCACAGAAGAGCTTAAAACCACAAAGAACACGAAGTAACACGAAGGCGGCGCGAGATTTCCGAGTGCATCTCGGAGCTAGAACGTAATTCCTTAGCGCAGGCGTAAGTCTTCGGGCAAGCTTTGCCGTTGGAGCCGATTGGTATCGATGCATTCAATCATCTGCTCTCTCCTGCACAGCCGTCTTGATGTGTTCCGGACGAAATCCAACGCCTACCACGCGCGCAGGGAAGCGGCGCAGATAGGGAAATCGGCGGAACAGTTTTAGAAACCAGGGAAGCGATAGCGGTTTAGTAGCGCCGAGGACGCGCCTGATCACGTTGTTCTGCACTATCAGCTGCATGCGCTGCGTGGCCCGAGTCGGAAACATCCTTCGGCGTTGCACTGCCTGAAGGTCATCGACGGAAGGAGTCCCTTGCCGCAGTTTGCCGCTTAAGATATTCGCCGCAGCCACGGCGTCCTGAATAGCCAGGTTGATTCCCACGCCCCCAATCGGCGACATGGCATGCGCCGCGTCGCCAATGCACAACAATCCGGGTCGAAACCAGCGCGCCAGCCGGTCCACGCGTACAGTAAGCAGGCTAATGTCTTTCCAGTCGCGCAATTCCTCCACGCGGTCTCCCAGGAAGGGTGAAAGCGCGGCAACCTCTTGACGGAAAGCCGCCAGCCCCTTGCTCTTGATCTCTTCACCGCGGCCTTTGGGAATCACGTACGCGCACTGCCAGTAATCTTCATGATCAAGCATCACAAAAATCTTGCCGGGTTCCAC
>JASLFF010000502.1 GCA_030150795.1 Terriglobales bacterium
CTGCTTACCACGCTGCTTTTCAGCGAAAAGCATTTCAATCCGCCGCCTGCGAACCATGCCAGCACTTATGCGCTGCATGAGGCGCATAACGACGAAAAGGTGACAATCGCCGCCGATCCGGTGGACGCTCAGAAAATGTCCGGGGTGTTCAAAGAGAACTATTGGGAGCATGGCCTTTTCCCGGTCCGCCTGCTGATTTCCAATGACAGCGACCAGACGCTGATGCTGCAGGACCTGAAGGTCGAATACATCACCGCGCGGCGGGACAAGCTGCAGCCCGCGACCAATGACGATATCTATCGCAAGTTTGTCAGGCCTAACCGCGCGGACCAGAGCCATCCAGGCCCGCATCTGCCGTTCCCTGTGGGCAAGAAAAAAGTGGCGATCAGCAAAGACACGCAGGAAGAGTATGAGTCGGCGCAGTTTGCGACTGTCCCGGTCACGCCGCATTCCACCCACGCCGGTTACCTGTTCTTTGACATGCAGGGTGAGCCGCCGGAACCGGGAGCTCATTTGTATGTTTCCGGCATCAAGGCTGGAACCAAGGAACTGTTTTACTTTGATATCCCGATGGAAAAGCCTGCGACTGACATCCCCGTCCAAAAATAGTCCTGCGGATGGCCCTATAATCTTTCCATGTCTGTCAGCCCCAAGCCTGCCAGCCCCAAGCTTTCTTCAGCACTGCGCGAGAAATATGAGCCGGTGATAGGGCTGGAAGTGCACGTCCAACTGCTTACGCGGACCAAGATTTTTTGCGGCTGCTCCACACAGTTTGGCGCGCCGCCAAACACAAATGTCTGTCCCGTATGCCTGGGATTGCCCGGCGCTTTGCCGGTGCTCAACAAACGGGCTGTCGAGTTTGCCGTGTTGGCATCGCAGGCGCTGAATTGCCAGGTGCGTGAGACTTCAATCTTTGCCCGCAAGAATTATTTTTATCCTGACCTGCCCAAGGGCTACCAGATCTCACAGTTCGATAAGCCGCTGGCCGAGCATGGCTATATTGAGATTGCGAAGGCAGGCGGCAGCAGCAGGAAGATTGGCATCACGCGCCTGCACATGGAGGAAGATGCAGGCAAAAGCATTCATGATGGGCTGGCCGATTCCAGCATTTATACGTCGATAGACCTGAATCGCAGCGGAACGCCATTGGTGGAGATTGTGAGCGAGCCCGATATGCGATCTGCCGACGAAGCGTTTGAATACCTGACGCTGCTGAAAGAAATCATCCTGTACACCGGCGTGAGCGATTGCAACATGGAAGAGGGATCGCTGCGCTGCGATGCCAACGTGAGCGTGCGTCCGCGAGGCCAGGAAAAATTCGGCACCAAGGCGGAAATTAAGAACGTAAATTCCTTCCGCTTTATCCGTGAAGCCATTGAGTATGAGATCGACCGGCAGATTGAGGCGATTGAAGCGGGCGAGCGCATTCAGCAGGAAACACGTCTTTATAACGCCCAGGAAGGCCGGACTTACAGCATGCGCTCGAAAGAGCAGGCGCACGACTATCGCTATTTTCCTGAGCCGGATCTGCTGCCGTTGGTTGTAGACGCGCAATGGCAGGAGGCGATCCACAAGGCTTTGCCGGAGTTGCCGGAAGCACGTCGCAAGCGGATGGTCGCCGACTACGGTATCACTGAGTATGACGCGCGCGTGCTGACAGCCACAAAATCGTTGGCCGATCAGTTTGAAGAGGCGGCCAAAGCGGCAAAGAATCCCAAACGCGTGGCGAACCTGGTGCAGGGCGAGCTTCTGGGACGGTTAAAGGCAGCAGGTCTGGAGATTGAACAATCTCCGGTCTCAATGAAGGGCGTGGCGATGTCGGCTGATCTAGTGGAGTCCGGCGCAATCTCAAGCAAGATACTCAAAGACCTTTACGACAAGGCTTTTGCCGGCGGAGAGGACTTCCCCGCGGTCTATGAGCGAGAAAAGCCGCAGCAGATCACGGATGCAGCCGCGCTGGAGAAGATGATCGACGAAATCATTGCCGCCAATCCAAAGCAAGTTGAGCAATATCGCGCAGGCAAGACGACCATCATAGGATTTTTTGTCGGGCAGGTGATGAAGGCCTCAAAAGGGCAGGCCAAGCCGGAACTGGTGAATGAGCTATTGGGGAAAAAGCTAGGAGGCTAGCGGCTGATCAGCCAAAAATCTTCCAATGCCGCACGCAAGTGGCCTGACGCTCCCTAGACACGAGTCCCTTCATCTCGCCATAAATTGTTATGCCGGATTAATTTTGCACAAGAACCCAACCCCTACCACGGATACACTGATTTACACGGATCAAGAAAGTTCAATTAGGACCATTTTTAAGTTTTTAAATCCGTGTCATGCGTGGTGAGATTTGCTTTTTTGTGCAAAGCCCGCTTGTTCTCTTTTTAAAAAATGAACAGCCCGACTCCATTTTTTTGTGACATGACGGCGCTTTCCAGCGAACAGAGAGCGCGGCACCATGAGCTGGCGGTGTTGCTGCAACATTCGCTGGCTGCCCTTCGGGAATTAGCCGATGGTTATGAGTTTGAATTTCCGTGGAACCCAGATTCGTACAAAGCTTTGGCCGAAATCACTCCGCTGGAGCGCGCATGCTGCCCGTTCTTCGATATCGCAATTCGAATTGAGAGTGAAAGCAACAAACTCTATTGGCGGCTGACTGGCAGAGAGGGAATAAAGCCGTTCATCCGCGCGGAGTTTGGGAAGTGGTTTGAATGGTCTTTAGAGACATCCGGGCCAAGTGAAAGTTGAATGGCGCGGAGCCTCTTGTCAATTGTCCCAACCCGTCCCAACCCTGTACTAAAAACATGTACCAGCGTTAAGCAGAGGGTTGCAAAAGACATGTCCTGTGCAGGTGAACTAGTTCGCGCGTGACTGAGCAAGAGGGATGCAGTAGGATAGCGATTGACAGGTATTTGGTATTTGATATTTGGCAAGGGCCGGGAGTGCGCAACGGAGATTCCGTTGCGTTTTGTGTTTTTGGGGTCGCGACCCTCTGCCTGATTGGGATTGGGATTGGGTTTGGGTCTCCCAAGGGTCTCCCAAGCGTCACGCAAGGGCCACCCAAGCGTCATCCATGCGTTGAATTGAACAAGTGCTTTGTTTGCAACAAAAGTTGAAAAAATGGGGGGTGGGGTCGGTGGGGAAATTGGCAGCGTAGCCAAAATCGTCGAGCTAGAAATTGAAGAACCTTACCGGTGAAGTCCGCAGGCGAGGGCGACTGCGTTCCAAGATAATTAACGAATCGCAGGGCACCGAGCGCAAAATTTCATTGTGGGACTAGAGCGGCCCGACTTTTTGCTACTTTGGGCCGTTTTATTTAATCTAATACACCTCTCGCGGGACGCCTGATTTCGTACCTTAGTACAGCGATGAAAGGTGGAGAGATGAACATTTA
>JASLFF010000512.1 GCA_030150795.1 Terriglobales bacterium
TTGAAGCGCGGCTCCGTTCGCCTGAGTGGGTAAATCCGTTGCATCACTCTCAACTAGCAAGACCGCCAAAGCATTGCAGCCGTCGCTTCGCATTTCGAGCTTCCCAAAGTGGGAATCAGCCGCACTCGCGGGTTTGGAATATCGTCTTGCGCAGGTGAAATGAGAGCTAGAATTTGCGCAGGAGCCGGAAATTCGGCCCTTCTTTCGAGCCGAATACGGGTTACCCGAAAGGAGATCGCATGTTTTCACGCTCGATTCTCAAGATGTTTCTTGTCGCTACCATCCTGGTTGCCGTAGCGGCCACTGCAACCGCGGCTGCTCCTGCAAATGAAGAAGCGCAGAACTCCGTCGGCTCAATTCACACTTACCTGATGCCGGACCTCTCGTTGAAGAGTGTTTTTTCAGTGCCGCTGGCGTCGCAAGCTGAACCCAACGCGGACCCTCGCAAATTCAAAGGCGCCTGCCGATGCAGCTGCGCCACGAACAACTGCAACACAGACGCTGACTGCGGTCCGGGTGGGGTCTGTGAGCAGTTCATCAGCTGCTGCGCGAAATCGCCCGAAGCGAAATGGTTCCAAGACTCCGGACAGTCATCACGGAAGACTGAATTGCCTGCTTTCAAGGCAAAGTGTAACTAGCAAGGATCCTCTGAAGACCTATGCTCCGACGGACTCATTTTCCGCCGGAGTTTTTTACGATGTCTTTGGTTTGGGCGGGGGAGGAGGCGCAGAAGAATCATTCGTCCGCATACCAACCGCCAGCAATTCCGGAAGAATGGCGCTCTTCTCGGGAATCAACGTAACCCGCGCCTTGCTCTCAATGATCTTTTGGATTTCCAGGATCTCAAACATTGCCGCTTCTACTTCAGGATCGGCCGCAACCTGGTTCAGCGCCTCACCAACGATGCTGGGGCGAATGGCCGCGGCTTTCGCGAATTCCACCGCCGCCTGCCGCTCCGCCGTGCTGGTGATGATGCTGACCTGGTTCGCGCCATCCTGCTTGATCGACGAAGTAACCTGGCGCAGCCGGTTCACGACTTTCTCTTCAATCTGTGCAATCATCTGGGCATCGCGGAAATGTACCTTGCGAATGTATACAGAGCCCAGTTTGTAGCCCCATTCGTGGGATTGCGGTGAAACTTCATTACGCACGGTCAGGCTCATGGCGTGGCGGGTTTCCAGCATATCCGCCAGTTTCATGTTGCTCAGGCAGCGGACCGTCGAATTGCCCACGTTGGCGGAAAGCGAGCCGCGCGGATCGGCATTTTTGAATAGGAAGGCCACGGGATCGCTGATGAACATCTCATACCAGATGCCGATGCCCATGGGCGCGCCCTCTTCAGAATTTACCGGCTGGCTGCGTTGATATTGCTGGTCAATGCGCATATCCAGCACGTACAGACGGCCGAGCCAGCGGACGATTGGCGCTTTCAATCCCAGCTTCAAGAGCAGAATGTGGAGTCCCGGCTCATCGATGATCGCCGCCACTTTCCCGAACAAAACATACACATGGCAACTACCCTCCTGGACCGTGGTGTAAATCCCAAACATCCGCAGCAGCCCCAGAAAAACTGGAACCAGGACAAGGCTGGCAACAAAGGAGGCAAGAAATGCGATGAGAAAATAATTCATCGTTTTGTCTCCTGGACCACCTGCTGTGCCTGGCTGAAAAGTCCGAGCCGGACACTACGCACATAGGCGCGCAGTGTGCCTTCACCGGCGCGTTTTAAAACCGACAACTGGCCGGCCAAAGAAACCAGCGGCTGCACTTCCGCCTGGGCTTTCAGGGTTTCAATTTCAGCAGCGCGTTTGGAAAGCTCAATCCTTTGGTCGGCCGCCGCCTGGGCAAGACTGATGTCCGACGACACCATATTGTGGGCGGTGTTGATGGCGGCAAGCGCGGACTCTACATCGGCTGGGGGATCAATGCCGGTGATGAGCGAAGCCTCAAGCACAATGCCATAACGCGCGTCTGAAGAACTGCACTCGCGGACCATGTGCTCATTCAGGTCGCGCAGGTTCTTCCGCAAGTCATTGATGGAAATGCCGGCGCTGCGCGCGGCTTCCGGGACACTGGGATCGGCTGGCGCTTCAAAAGTTGCGATGCGCTCGCGCAATACCGATATGAAATAGCCCATCACATGCGCAATGGGAAATTTCACGCCGAACAGATAAGCGTAGAGGTTACGCTCGGAGACGCGATAGCGAATCTGCCCGGTCAACCCGGTATTCAACTGGTCTTTGGTGACTGCTTCCACAACGGTGCCGCCCTGATTTGCGGAGGGCGTTTCAGGATCATAGGCCATGCTAACCGTTTGCGTGGCAATTGATACTTTGTGGATCTTATGCCACGGCAATTTGAAATAAGGGCCGCCCGGCATGATCACGCGTACCTGCGGATACTTATAACGCTGCTTTTCTTCGTCGTTCAGCGCGTCACTGATGGGGTCTGAGGTGGTGAAAGCCCCGGGAATGCGGTCGGCGCGTCCGAAGCTGGTTTTTACGGCTCGTTCATTCTGGTTGACCGTGTAAATTCCGCCGGCAATACAACGCAAAAAAAACCAGACGAGAAAGCCGAACAAGATTCCGGCAAGGATTGACATGCACGCGCCTCTTCAATTCTTTGTTGGAAAGCGGCAACATTGTACACCGGAGTCTGAAAGGCGCTTTCCTTTTTTCCACCGCACTGTTGCGTCAGGTATTTATTTTTTCGGGCTGATTGCTTCAACTTGCCGGATATAGCTCTTACTATCAAACTTCTTTGAAGTGCTGTTGAATGACATGTAGCGGATCTTACCGAAGATTGGACGTTCAAACCACGGGCGATCATGCTTACCCACAATGGCCCACGCGATTCCGGCGTAGCCGTTAGGATCGCGGCCGTCGAGCTCATATTTGTCATTCAGGTAAACCGCCATCTGAAAGGCTCGCGCCGGAGTCTTGCTCCATTGCAGAATTTTCTTGGCCCAGTACATCCGCATGTAGTTGTGCATGAAGCCGGTCTTCACCATCTGCATCTGTGCGGCGTTCCACAGCGGATCATGCGTTTGCGCGTCTTCCAGTTGGCGTTCACTATAAATTTTGCGCGTATCGGCGGCGTGCTCCGCCAGGCTCTTATGCGCCCACGGCGTGCCAGATTCAAAATTGTCATAGTTGGGATTGAACCGCACAAAATTAATAGCCAGTTCGCGCCGAACAATCAACTGCTCCAGATAAGCTTCCTTTGCCGCCTTAGGAGCGTTCGCCTTCTGGACAGCCAGCGCCACAGTGTGCGGGCCGATGTGTCCAAAATGCAGATAAGCGGAAAGGCGGCTGGTGCCATCGCGCTCCGGCTTGTTGCGATCAATGGGATACTTGGCCAATTCCTTCCTGATAAAACCTTTTAGACGCTTAAGCGCATGGTCTGTCCCGCCAACAATGCTGCTCACCGGAGGAACAGAACGGTCCAACTTCCAACCCTCCGTGATGTCCATATCCGGCGTGAGTGATTTCAGGCGGCGTGGCGGCGTCCACTCGAACTTTGCCCGAGTATTGCCCACCGGTTGCAAAAATTCCGACAAAAGTCGCCGGATGACTGGACGCGCCGTGTAAGCACCGTACTGCTCTTTCATCAGCAGCTTTGAAGGGACGATCACGTCAGCATCGACAGTCCAGAAAGGAACGCGGAGCTGTTCAGTCACCTTTACGCGCCAGTGTTCCGGTTCGCGCATGGGATTCTCATCGCCAATCACCAGGGCTGGCCGCACCTCGTCACAAAACTTCAGCAGATGGTGGTCTGGAAAGCGGCGCAGCACAAAGCCAATGCCGCGCTTCTTCAGGCCGACGGCAATCGCGGGAATTCCCTGATTGAGAAATCGGTAATGCCGCAAGTTTGCGTGGGGATAAAACGGTACCGGAGCAAAAAAGACAACGCACGGCTTGCCCAACGCGTTTGCCGCCTGCACCGCAATCTCAAGCGCAGGATTGTCGAGCGCACGCTGGGCCCGCTGCATCC
>JASLFF010000526.1 GCA_030150795.1 Terriglobales bacterium
CAATCACGCCTTCCAGTTCGCTGGTGGAAACGCTGATCGACTATCTGAAGGAATACCGCATTGGCCCAGCCTGCTCCCAGCACCATGCCCGCTGCCGCGAGTTCGTCTTCAGCCTGCACCACGGCAAACGTCGCTTTGCCGTCCGGGCCAATGCGGTATTCCTTCAGATAGTCGATCAGCGTTTCCACCAGCGAACTGGAAGGCGTGATTGGATACCACGTCACCACCGTTACGCCGGCAAACATGCAGCCCAGGGCCGCGGCAGCGTTGCCGTCGACAATGATCTTGCCCTGGTTCTCATTCATGCGCTCCACCCAGAACGGGTCCTGTTTGGTGAAGGTGGCAATCGCGTAGTCATACCCGGCGCGGACAGCGGCGGTATTCAGCTCAGCGGCTTTTTTCTTTTTGCCAAACTGCTTGACCAGCGCCTTTTCTGATTCCTCTCGCTCAATGCCCAGCAGCGCGTCCACCACGCCAACATAAAGCATGTTCTTGACCAGCCTGCGCAACTTGGCCTCAGGACATACCGGAGCGACCAGCTTGTCAAACGGTACAGGATAAAAAGTTATGTCCTGGCGAAGGCCGGAAAGCTTGAGCGGCTCGTCATACACGCACGCAGCGCCCGCCGGAAGCGACATCACGTCTTCCTGCGCGGTCTCGGCATTCATCGCCACCAGAAAATCAATTTCTTTTTTGCGCGCAATGTAGCCATGCCTGCTGGCGCGGATGGTGTACCACGTTGGCAGACCGGCTATGTTCGATGGAAAAAGGTTCTTGCCGGAGACGGGAACGCCCATCTGAAAAATGCTGCGCAACAGCACCGTGTTGGCAGACTGCGATCCCGAACCGTTGACCGTAGCTACTTGAATGCTGAAATCGTTGACCTTGCGACCTGGCTGAGGCGTGCGCGCCGCTTTTTCCTGAACTCCAAGTTCAATTGTCGTAGCCATGAATTGTCCTGTGCGGCCCCAGGGCCACAATTTACCTGAATACAGCGTCCTGCTAGTGTGAGGTAACTCCTTATTATAAAACAGTGAGCGGGATCACAGGTCTGGAATGCGACCGGTACACCAGTTTGAAGCAAAGGGAGGTTCGTCATCCCGAGGCGCGCAAACGAGCGCGCGCAGTCATTAGCGCGCGAGTAGGGCCGAGGGACCTTGTGTTTGGAAATTTAACACTCTTGCAAAACAGAGAACCTGTCAAACAAAAGGTCCCTCAGGGCTGCTCGTCCGCTGATGGAAACGCGGGCTCGCTCGCGCCTTTCGGGATGACGCTCAATCAAAAGTTCACAATCCCACTGAATAATGGACGCCCGATGCTAATACTTGATCCTCACTGACACCTTATATTCCTGGTAATTCGAGTATTCCGCAACGTACTGTCCGCCCACCGGCATCTTGGGATGGGCACGGTCTGCTCGGCCGTCACCATCCTGGGCATCCAGAAAGTTTTTTCCTGGATCACCACCGGAGCGTAATCCACGGCAAGCGTCAGCACGCCTTCCGGCATGGGCGGATCCAGATATTGGATTTCCAGCCGCAGCACGTTCATGGATGCGAGATCAATCCACGCCTTGCCGCTGCCCTTCATCACGTATTGGGTGCCAAACAATTCACGATGCAGCAGCGCCTGTTGGTCTTTTTTAGTCTCAAATTTCAGGACCACGGCGGCTTTGTCATCAACCTTGTCAGCGCCAATGACTTTGTAATTGAAATAATTGGAATTTTCAGCCGAGAAGATTTCAACCAGAATGGAGCTGAAGCCGCCGCCAAAGAGAAATGGTCCGGTCAGTTGCTGGCCTTTAGGCGCAGGTCGGCCATCGACCATTTGGATGTCGCGCCATTCGGTAAAAGGCTCATATTTCCCGTCTGGATTTTTATCTCTGTTCTGCGTGCCCCTGAAGGTCGAGTCGATGTCGGTCTCATGAATGGTCTTGCCGCCCATCAGTTCTTTGGACGTAATTTTTTCGTCGCAGATAAAGTCCGGCAGTGAATGCTCAAACTCCTTCACATGGTCCTGGACGCGGGGCAGAACCTGGTCCAGTTTGGGCGCGGGCTGGGAAAACCCGGCAGCGCTTAACGCGAGATGGAGCAATCCCAGGCAGATGACCGATTTCGGTTTCAATGCGCTTCTCCCCTGCGTAATCTTAAAAGGGGGACGCCAATCTTCTGCATTCTTTTTTGTTTTCGAGTGTTCCAGGGGGCCTAAGCCGTTTGCTCCTGGTCCGGCCACCGCCCTGCATCTTGATCGCCCGTCAACTGGCTTATCGCATCAAGCAGGTCGTTGAATGGGGCGTCCATGGAAATATACGAGTCTGCGCGTATGGAGGCCAGGTACTGGTTTCGCCCGGTAATGAGAATGACCGGCAGACGAAAAACTCCCTGCAGGCAACGCACAAACTGGGCCTTTTCCGGAACGGAAAATGCATAGCCTACAATAGCCACGTCGAATTGGATGGAAGTGCATGCCCGGGCCAGTTCGTCCAGAGAAAGCGCGGACACTACTTCAAAGCCGGCGGTCCGGAGAGCCGCATCCCTGCGGCTGACTAAATCACCTAGGCCAATGGACAAAATCTTAACGGGCCCCACATCTCACCTTCGCCTTAACGTGCCTAATTGCCTGAGACTACGGCAACCCATGGAAATTTTTCTGTTCAATTCTGCACATCCTGCAATTTTTTGCTTATTGTCTGACGCCCCTTGGAACGCTGATGAACAGCCCTTGCCGCAAGGGCCGCGCTTTAAACAGAACACTCCCGCCAATGACCGCCCGCCGATCCTGATAAATTGTTACTGTGAATATTGTCCTGAATCCCGCTGAAGCCCGGGTGCTTGGCGCGCTGGTGGAAAAAGACATCACCACGCCCGACTACTACCCGCTTTCACTGAACGCGCTGATCAACGCCTGCAACCAGAAGAACAATCGCGAGCCGGTGACGAACTTTGACGAAGAGACGGTCCGGCTGGCCCTGCGCAACCTGAGCGACAAGCAACTGGCGGGAATGGCGCGCGGCGCCGAGGGTCGAGTGGCAAAGTATGAACATCGCTTGCAAGAGGTCTACAACTTTACCCGCCCTGAGACGGCGATCCTCTGTGTGCTGCTGCTGCGCGGCCCGCAGACGCC
>JASLFF010000635.1 GCA_030150795.1 Terriglobales bacterium
TTCCTGAATCGTCTTGAGCTGTGCGGCATTAAAGATATGACTGCCAATGCGGTTGGCCGGGACCTGAAAGGAGTATTCAAAGAATGCGATTCCCCAGCTAATGAGTGTGACTTTCCACAATGGCACGTTCTGGTACTTAAGATGGCCATACCAGGCAAAGGTCATAAAGATGTTGGAAATGAAAAGAAAAATAATTGTCAGCATGAGGGGTTCCTTTAGCCCATTCCCAGGTCCGCAGAAGATTCCAGTGGAGTGCCGCAGACTCGGCAGATTACAGCAGAGCAGTCGCCGCAGGTGAGGGGATCGTTGATTTGGCGAGCACAGTTAGGACAATAGAGTGCGTCGGGCGCTTGCCGTGAATTTTCCGGTACAGTCATCTCGCAATCCGATTGAGTCAGTCAAACATTTCAATGTAGCATAGAAACATGGACGGCAAAGTCGACCTTCACTCTTCCGAAGCTGATAAAAAACTGCAACTGGAATTCAACCAATGGGCTGCCGCCGGACGTGGCGACGAGATGGAAAGCCACCACTCTGATATTACAGAGCAAACGCTGGCGCTGATGGATATCCAGCCCGCGGACCGTATTCTGGATCTGGGCTGTGGCACGGGATGGGCGTCTCGCCGCATGGCTCGCCTTGCAACCGCCGGTGAAATTGTTGGGCTGGACGTGGCCGATGAAATGCTGCGCCGCGCTGATCACTCTTCATCTGCATTCAGGAACGTTCGCTATGCCTGGGGATCGGCGGAAAGCATTCCCGAGGCCGACAATACGTTTAACAAAGTGCTTTCCGTGGAATCATTTTATTACTATGCCGATCAGGGCAAGGCGCTGGACGAGCTGCACCGCGTAATGTCGCCTGGGGCAAAGCTCTTTATCCTTATCAACCTCTATAAAGACAATCATTATTCGCTCCGCTGGATCACAGAGCTTAAGGTCCCGGTGCAGGCGCTATCAGAAGCGGAATACAAGGCGTTGCTGGAAAAACACGGTTTCAAGAACGTGGAAGCGCGGCGCATCCCTGACCGCAGTCCCACGCCAGAGACATACTCCGGAAAGTGGTTCAAGAACGCTGAAGAATTGCGAGACTTCAAGAAGATTGGAGCGCTGCTGCTGATTGCAGAAAAAGCGCATTGAAGAATTGTGGTAGGCTCAAACTCTGCGTGATTTCCTTTGGATAGCCCCGTACAAGCTAAACCAGTGTCCGCCTCTGCGGCAGCAACCTTGACTGGCACAAATGCTGTCCGCCGTACACTGGCGGCGTTCCGGTACCGTGATTTCCGGATTCTCTGGCTCGGGTCATGCACGTCCAGCATCGGCACCTGGATGCAAAATGTGGCAGAGAACTGGCTTGTTCTCTCTTTAAGTGGCTCGGCGTTTTACCTTGGGCTTGATGCCTTCCTGCAGCAGTTGCCTATCATGCTCTTCTCGCTCATAGGAGGAGTATTTGCAGACCGGTTTGACCGTCGCAAGACTCTGCTGGTGTCTCAGTACATTCAAATGACGACGGCATTCTCGCTGGCTGCCCTGGTTTTCTTTGGCTTGAGCCATGTCTGGCCGATTATGGTGCTGTCATTTATTACCGGCTCCGCTCAGGCTTTTGGCGGACCTGCGTCTCAGGCGCTGGTCCCCACGCTGGTGGAGAAGAACGATCTTCCGAACGCGATTGCGCTCAACTCTATCCAATTCAACCTGGCCCGCGTTGTAGGACCGCTGCTGGCCGGCGGCGCGCTGGCAGTATTTGGAATGACTTCCTGCTTTTCGCTCAACGGATTGTCATTTGTGGTCGTGATCATCGCATTGATGATGCTGCATGTAAAACATACGCCGCCCGCAGCGCCGCGCCGGATTCATGAAGAGTTGCGCGGCGGCCTGTCTTACGTCCGGCATCAGGGAAGCTTGCTGGCGCTTACCGTCCTTGCTTTCACCACAACTTTTCTTGCGTTCGCGGTACTCACCTTTCTGCCGCTGTTCGCAAAACAGGTGTTTCATCAGGGCGTTGGCGAATACACGCGGCTGATGGCGTTCTCGGGTTCTGGCTCTGTCGTGGGGGCCATTGTTGTGGCCTGGCTGGGAAGCTACAGACGGATGGGGCGCACCGCCCTCATCGTTCAGTCTCTCTGCGGTCTCTTGATTGCCGCGTTCGCGATCTCCAAGGTCTTGTGGCTGAGCGATATTCTTCTCTTCTTTACCGGCGCTGCGCTGATTGTGGTTTTTGCTACCGTTACGTCGCTGGTGCAATTGGTTGTGCCCAATGAGCTGCGCGGGCGGGTCATGAGCATTTATATGGTGGCGTTCCGTGGCGGCATGCCTCTGGGAAGCCTGGTGAGCGGATATTTCGCCAGCAAATTCAGCGCTCCGGCAGTACTTATCTGCAACGGCATTCTGCTGGTTGCAGTAGCAACATATTTCCTGGTCCGCAGCCATGGTGTGCGGGAACTGTAGCTCGAGGCGACCGCACTGAACTTGCGCAGGACTCCTTCCCTCCATTCAAGGGACGTTAATATCTCCGGCCCTTCGCTCTTTCTCCTCAAGCATTTCGGCATTTATAGCTCGAGCTGCCTTCAGGCCTGATTCGTAGGCGCCAGGATAAGAGCCGTTATAGATCGC
>JASLFF010000639.1 GCA_030150795.1 Terriglobales bacterium
GCGCACGTGGAGCTGGTCATGCACCATCGCGGAACCGGGAACATAGTCGGTGATCATCTTCGTCGAATTCGACTGGTCAGCTCCAGGAGTTTGCGCGATCTCACTGCGGCTCACCAGCGTCTGCGGCGTTGATGAAGTAGGATTCACCGTCTCCGGTGCGCCAGAAACTTCCACGGTTTCCGTGTGCTGCGCCACAGACAGCGCAAAATGCATTTCCTGCACATTGCCGGAAGTCACTGTCACAGATTGCTGCGCTCCGCTGAATCCGGGGGAGACGATCTTAATGTCATATTCTCCCACCGGTACGTTGGACAGAAGCGCCATGCCTTCTTCATTCGTGGTGCCGGAAGTCTTGAAATCCGAAGTACGGCTCTGCACTTCAACCTGCGCTCCCTGCACGGGTCTGTGCTGAGGATCGTGAACAATGGCCTTGATGGTTCCGAATACTGAGGCTATAGCCGTCAGGCACGAAAACAACACCAGCGAAATTATGATCGCGATAGATCGTTTTGACATTTTGATTCCCTCAGAGGAACCTCCTTCAGGTTCCCGTTTTATCGATGTGACACAGCAAACCGGCTTAAACTCTTAGGCGGAAACATCTGCAAAGAAGTTCGGAAACAGCCGGAACTACAGCCGCTTTTAGGCAAGCTTTGAGGCAGTGACAATGCACAAACAGGCCGAGAAAAAACTCGAGCTGTTAGTCTCTGCTTTGGGCTGTGCCTTAGACGAGGGGAGGGCCGCGATCGGTATGGGAAGAAAAACCGGCAACGGTGAACACAACCGCAACAAACTGGATCTTATGGTCGCTCACTACCGGTGGGGGAAGATCAGGATTGGTGGAAATTGTTGCTCCGCTCCGCAGATGGCCCGGAGTGCAGCAATCCATGGGGCACTTAGCATCATCGGGTGCCGCGGAAAAAGCCGTTTTCGATTCTGGAGTGGCCGTGGATTCTGGAGCGGCCATGCCGTGGTGATGATGCTGATGCATGGGGCGATCACAGTGGTCCATTGCCACGGCGTGGCATGAAACCGCCTTGCCTGTTCCGGTGCAGGCCGCCGCCATAACTGGGGAGACCATGGACGAAAGCAGAGCAAGAATCACCGTGATGGATAAACTTCGCCGCATGTTACAGAGGCACTATACCCCTATTTTCGTAGTGAAAGCAATTAGATTCAGAGTTGCTGGACCGGCAAAATCGTTAAACTTTTTAATCCCGGCCTGAACAATTGCCACTATTTTCATTCTCCATTTTTTCAGCAACTTTGGTTTACTACGCACGTCCGCTGCCCATGCATATCCATATGGAGGCGGCTGGCGTGGATTGGTTACACAAGCGGAGATTCAGGCTCGGGAACGGCGCTTGCCCAGATAGAAATAAACAGCGGGCGTAACGATCAAAGAGAGCACCATCGAGACCAGGATTCCGCCGATCACGGCAATCGCCAATGGTTGCAGCATTTCTGATCCTGCGCCCAGCGCAAAAGCCAGCGGCAGCATGCCCGCCATGGTCGCCAGCGCTGTCATAAAGATAGGACGTAAGCGGCGACGTCCGGCCTGCACCATAGCTTCTTCCGGTTCAAAGTCTGCATGCGCGAATTTCTGGTTCGCATCCAGCAGCAGAATGCCATTCTTGGCCACAATGCCGATAACCATGATCATCCCCATGAGCGACGCCAGATTTACGGTCTTGCCCGTGATCAAAAGAGCCAGAAAAACGCCGGAGATCGACAGCAACGCAGAACTCAGGATCGCCACCGGTGCGGAAAAGTTACGAAACTCAAACAACAGCACCGTGAAGACCAATACAATCGCCAGCAACAGCACCATGGCCATGTCATGAAAATCTTTCTGCTGCTGCGCGTATTTGCCGCCGTAAGTCACGCGAATGCCGGAAGGCAGATGCAATCCGGCAACCACCTTCTGCACCTTGTCCATGCCCTTGCCCAGGCTCATTTTTTCCAGACGCGCCGTAACTTCCACCATGCGCTGGAGATTTTCACGATTGATTTCCGTTTGACCTGGGATTTCGCTTAGCTGCGCCAGCGAACCCAGCGTGGCTGTCCTGCCAGCGGAACTCACCAGCAGCGTGTTGCTCATTGCCTCCAGCGAACCGCGATTCTCCTCCGGGAAACGCACGCGCACGTTGTACGCGCGATTATTTGCGATCAGGGGATTCGCGGTGGTAACGCCCTGCAGGACCGCCGTGGCGTCAGTAGAAACTTCTTCCGCGGTAAATCCGGCTTTAGCTGCCGTGGTGGTGTTCACGCGGAACTCCGCTGCCGGGCCACTCATGGTGTTTTCAATACCATTCTTCAAGTCGACTACGCCGCCGATCTTTTCAATTGCGTCCGCCACGCGCGGCGCTTGTTCTTCCAGCAATTTGGGATCTTCTGAGAACAGCTTGATCACCACCGGCTCGGGTTCTCCCGTCAGATCGCCAATCATGTCCTGCAGGATCAGTGGGAAATCAACGTCCGCCGCGGGTTCTTCTTTCTTTACCTGAGCGCGCAGGTCAGCGATAACATCGTCAGTGGCGCGCTTGCGATTCGCTTTCAACTTCACCGTGAGGTCGCCGCGGTTCGCTTCTGTCACAGCGGCAAGACCGAGTTGCAAACCCGTACGGCGAGACGTGCTTTCGACTTCCGGTGTTTCCTGCAACATTTTTTCCAGATGGCCCACAATGCGGTCCGTTTCCTGCAATGAACTCCCCGCCGGCGTCAGGTAGTCAAGGATAAAACCGCCTTCGTCCATTTCCGGAAGCAGGTCAGAACCCAGGAAATAAAAACACCCAATTGAAATCAGGATGAGTACAGCCGCGCCCGCCAGCAATGTCCGGGGATGCTCCAGCGCGCGCCGGAGCCAGCGTTCGTAAAACTCAATAATGCGACCAAAAAAGCCCTTCATCGAAGATTCTTCGGCAGCCATCAACTTGCGGATCTCGGAGTCCACGTCGCCATTTTCCGTGGGCTGAGTTTCAGCGGCATTTTTGCGGCGAAGCAGGAACAGGCTGAGCGTTGGCGTCCACGTAAGCGCAAGGATCAACGATGTAAGCAGCGCGGCGCACATGGTGACGGCCAGGGCACGGAAAAAGGTCCCATTTACTCCTGTCATGGAAATGAGCGGAAGGAACACAACAATGGGAGTCAGTGTGGAACCAATCAGAGGGACGGTAATTTCAGAAAGCGCGTTGCGCATGGCTTCAATCTTGCCTTCGCCTGCGTCGCGATGCAGGACAATGTTTTCGACTACAACAATTGCATCGTCAATCACCAGGCCAACCGCAGCGGCAAGACCGCCGAGCGTCATCAGGTTAAAGCTCTGGCCCAGCAGCTTGAGCACCATGAAGGTAATAAAAATCGTGACCGGAATCACCAGCCCGGCAACCACCGAGCTACCCCAATCCCGTAGAAACACCACAAGCACAATCGCGGAAAGAACCAAGCCCAGGAGAATGGCGTCTCGCACACTCTTGATGGAATCCTGCACAATTCCTGACTGATCATAAAAAGGCGTAATCTTGATTCCCGGCGGAAGGGTGCTGCGTATGCGCTCCACCTCAGCATGCACTTCATTGGCCACTGCAACCGTATTGCTGTCTGGCTGGCGATTGATGTTCAGCAGCACAGCGGGCTTTCCATTGGCCCGAACTATGGTGTAAAGCGGCTTGACCGACTGCTGGACAGTAGCAACGTCGCCGATACGCACTGGAAGTCCCGCTGGCGTGTTCTTGATGACTGTATTTGCAAGATCGTCAGCATTGCGTGCCTGCCCGCTGACCAGACCGAGAACCAATTGGTGGTTGCGTTCAAACAGCCCGGGAGAATCCACCAGGTTCGTGGCTTTCACCGCATTCAAGATGTCCGTTACTGTTACAGAGGTCGCCAGCAGCCGGGCCGGGCTAGGCGTAATTTGAAATTCTGGCTCCTGCCCGCCTTGCACAATCACGGTCGCAACGCCAGACATGCGATTCAACCGTGGCGCAATGTCATACGTCGCCATTTCCCAGAGGCGGTTCTGCGGCACTGAATCCGACGTGAGGCTATAGCCAAGAATGGGGAATGAAGCAAACGTAAGCCGATGGCTTTCCACCTTTGCGGTCGGCGGCAGTTCGGTTGCAACTTTGGAGAGTGCCGCATCCACCAGCTGGAGCGTCTGGAACATGTCAACTTGCCAGTTGAAGAACAGATCGATTTCCGCCGAGCCACGGCTGGTGATGGAACGGACTGTTTCCAGCCCTTGCACGCTGTTCACGGCCTGCTCCACCGGACGCGTAATGGTGACCATCATCTGGTCAATGGGCATCACACCGTTATCAATGCCAATCACGATACGGGGAAAATCGGTGGAAGGAAATACTGCAATAGGAATATTGAGAGCCTGATAACCGCCGACCAACGCCACGACAATAATAAGAAAGATTACAGTTGTGGAGTTCTCTGCGAGCCAGTGCCTGCGCGGCGCAAGGATCTTGGCGTCGGCATGGTTCGTAACCTTGGGTTCATCCGCCATCTCTGACTAGTCCTTTGATTCTCCGCCGCTCTTGTTGTTGGCTTTTGATTGCGC
>JASLFF010000703.1 GCA_030150795.1 Terriglobales bacterium
GTATTGGCAAAGTGTGTTTTCAAATTTACTAAATTCTCAATTACCCAATCACCAAATTCAGCAATAGGGTTCCCTCGCTACGCTCGGGATTTCACAAGAAAATGGCAAACTTTCCTCCTGTTGACGAACAACTGGCATACATCAAGAAGGGCGCGGCGGAGATTATCCATGAACGCGAGCTGCGTGAGCGCCTTGAGAACTCGCTGAAGACTGGCAAGCCTTTGCGCGTGAAGGCCGGCTTTGATCCCACGGCTCCTGACCTGCACGTAGGCCACACGGTGCTCATCCGCAAGCTGAAACACTTTCAGGATTTGGGCCATACAGTTATTTTTCTGATCGGTGATTTCACCGGAATGATTGGCGATCCCACCGGACGTAACGCCACGCGCCCGCCTTTGACGCGCACCGATGTTGAGCGCAACGCGGAAACTTACAAAGCGCAGGTGTTCAAGATTCTCGATCCGCAAAAGACGGTGGTGGACTTCAACTCGCGCTGGTTCTCGCCAATGTCCGCGGAAGATTTTATCCGCCTGTGCGCCAAGTTCACGGTCTCACAGATGCTGGAGCGCGAGGAATTTCATAAGCGCTTCCAGGAAGAAAAGCCGATCCACATTCACGAATTGCTCTATTCCATCTGCCAGGGGTATGACTCCGTCGCTCTTGAAGCCGACGTTGAATTGGGCGGAACTGACCAGAAATTTAACCTGCTGATGGGGCGCACACTGCAGAAAGATTATGGGCAGCAATCGCAAATCATTCTGACCATGCCGATCCTTGAAGGCACAGATGGCGTGCAGAAGATGTCAAAGTCATATGGAAATTACATTGGCATCAATGAACCGCCGCAGGAAATCTACGGCAAAGTCATGTCGATCTCAGACATGCTCATGTGGCGCTACTATGAGCTGCTTACAGATGTTAAAGTGCCTGAAATCGAGCAGATGAAAGCTGAGGCGGCTTCAGGCAAACAACATCCGATGCAGATGAAGAAAGCTCTAGCGCGAAGGATTGTTCAGGACTTCCATGGAGAACAGGCCGCGATGGCCGCGGATGAGAACTGGGCAAAGCAATTTCAGCAGGGCGAAGCCGTAGAGACTTTGACGATCGAAATGAAGAGCGTGCTCTCAGACGCTGAAATTCAGGCGTCCAATCCCCATCCTGTTGTAAGGATGGATAAGGTGATCGTGGCGGCTGGAATGGCTGCTTCTGGAACCGAAGCGCAGAGACTGAGGAAACAAAAGGCGGTAAAGGTCAATGATCGAGTCTGGGAAGAACACGCAATGGCGCTTGATTCGAAGGAATTAGTCCTCAAAGTCGGAAGGAGAATTAAGCGCATTACATTTGTTTAGTTTTATGGCGCAACGCTCTCGCCGTTCCGTATCAGTCTCAGTAGTTGTTGGTTCATGAGAGCATGGGGTAAAGAACATCAAGTAACGGACTTCGAGCATGCAGCAGAACGACGCCAGCCCAAGTGAAAAAGATCTCGTCGTGTTCAGCATCGTCCGCGACTCCAAGTGTTCTGGTTGTCAGGAGGAGCTGTGGAAGGGGCAGTTCTTGACGATGGAAAAGGGCGCACCTTTGTGCATGAAATGTGCTGATCTGGACCACTTGGTTTTTCTGGGTTCCGGCGATGCGGCGCTTAGTCGCCGATCTAAGAAGTACAGTAAGTTATGGGCGGTGGTTGTCCGTTTCAGTCGCGCGCGCAAACGTTATGAACGACAGGGCCTGCTGGTGGAAGAAGATGCCCTTGCCAAGGCAGAGGAAGAGTGCTTGGCCGATAGTGGCCTTCGCGAAGCGCGCCGCATCCGTGATGAAGAGCGCCGACTCCGCGAGGACGAAGTCCTGGCCAAAGAAATGGAAGCCAGGTTAAAAGAGATATTTCCTGGCTGTCCCTCTGGCGAAGCGAGGGCAATTGCACAACACGCCAGCATTCGCGGCAGCGGGCGAGTCGGACGCAGTGCGGCTGGAAGGAATCTTGAGGAAGAGGCCCTACGGCTGGCTGCTATTGCGTTTATTCGTCATCGCCACACAACATACGACGATCTCCTGATGAATGGAATGGACCGTGCGTCCGCAAGACAATCCGTCTGGGACAAGATCGAAGAAACTCTCCACCGCTGGTCTAAGAGATAGCTAGGTTTTGTCGAAATATGCTATACGGTTCTTTGTGAACGCTGCCGCGCTGCTTGGACTATCAGCCAAGCAAAAGACAATTGAAATGTTTCGCCTCAGCGAACGAATTCAGTTGTCGGTCGCTATTGAGCCTGCCCAGAATCACAAAGCTGCTCTCATCTTCGGCGGCGATGGAACCGTCCATCGACACCTTCCCAACTTTATCGGTACAAAACTCCTACGTTGGTTGTCCCCACTGGCAGCGGCAATGACTTCGCCAAGGCACTGGGAATCCGCAGCGCGGAAATCGCATTACGCGCTTGGCGGCAATTCTGCGCGGACGGAAAAAACGTTAAAGACATTGATCTCGGCGTGATCCGGTCCAGCGGCCAGGAAAAACTTTTCTGCTGCGTGGCTGGCATCGGAATGGACGCGGAGGCCAATGCTCGGGCCAATCGAATGCCGCGCTGGCTGAAAAGCAGAGGTGGATATGTACTGGCAGCATTGCAATCTTTGATCGCATTCAGGGCTGCGGAAATGAACATAACAGACGAAGGAAGGGAACTGCGCCGGTCAACGTTCTTTATAGCTATAGGAAATGCTCGTAGTTATGGCGGCGGGATGAAAGTAACACCGCGGGCCACGATAGATGACGGATTGCTGGACATTTGTATAGTCAGCAAGATGAATAAGCTCAAATTGCTTGGCTGGGTACCGACGATCTTTTTTGGTGAACACCTGCGCCTGAAGGAAGTGGAATACTTTCAAACTAAGCAGTTACGGATTGGGGCCCAGCGCAGATTGGATGTCTATGCAGACGGTGAATGTGCTGCGCAAACCCCTGTAGAGATTGGGCTTATACAGCGAGGGCTGCGGGTGATCGTGCCCTCTGGAACGCTCACGGACTGAAACTTAAAGAGATTTTTCACGTTCCAGGGTGGCCTGGAACCCAGAACCGGCTGGGAAACTGTGTATCTCGCTGTAAGTAAAACGGTTCTTGACGCGGAAGCCTATTTCAGGTGGAATAAATGCCATGACCAAAGCCGATTTGATTGAAGAGGTTTCACGCCTGGCCGAGCTAACACGCAAAGACAGCGAAATCATTGTAGAAACGATTTTTGACAGCGTGGTTCGCTCTCTGCGCTCCGGAGACAAGATTGAGATACGTGGCTTTGGCAGTTTCCGTACCCGGCAGCGCAAGCCTCGTGTGGGCCGCAATCCTAAGACCGGCGCGCGCGTGGAAGTGCCTGCAAAGAAAATCCCTTATTTCAAGCCTAGCAAGGAATTAAAGGACGTGATCAATCACGGAAAGCCGAGCGAGACAGCTGCTCCGCCTACTGAAGGTTCAGCCTCCTAAGCTCTGATTTCGGCAAGATACGACAAATAAAAGGAAACTCTTTACTTACGAAATTTCCTGAACCAGAATCCCATTCCTCCACTTACCAGCCCCAGCAATCCCAAGAGAGGCAAAATCGTTGCAGTTGCCGGCAGGCGGTGGCTGCCTTGAGCATCATTCGACTGCTGGTTCTGGTTGATCTGTGGCGTGGTGGAATTTTCCGCGCTCGCGGAGGTATCAGCAGATTGGCGCGCCGGTGCAGTCGACGGCGTTGCCGTCTGGCCGCTGGC
>JASLFF010000019.1 GCA_030150795.1 Terriglobales bacterium
GAAAGCTCCTTAAGACCCGACGCGGCGCAGGGTGTTGCCGCCTATAAAGTCACCCTAGACAAGAGCAAGTGGCATGCCAATGCGCCGCCGGAGACAAGTTAATTGTAAATGATTTATAATCAATAGGTTGAACGATTTTAAAAGGCGCTACAGTGGCCAGCCTGAGCAGCTGACAGTAGAATTTTTACGCACCTGGGGCCTTACAGGAAGAATCTAGGTAGTAAGCCTCAACTTTCCCCCGATGGATCTGACAGAGAAAATCCGGACAATCCCGCTCCGGCCGGGAGTTTACCTATATAAAAATGCCGAAGGCGAGGTCATTTACGTAGGCAAAGCGAAGAACCTCCGTGCCCGTGTGCGGTCGTATTTTCAGGAAGGCGTGGGCGAGGCCAATGCCAAGACCGGAAGCCTGCTGCGCGAGGCGGTGGACGTTGAATATATTGTCGTTGACAACAACAAAGAAGCGCTTGCGCTTGAGAACAACCTGATCAAGCAGAAGAAGCCGCGCTTCAACATCCTGCTGCGCGACGACAAAACTTATCCATATATCAAGCTAACTTTGGGCGAGCGCTTTCCCCGCGTTTACGTGACGCGGCGGCTGCGCAAGGATGGCAGCAACTATTACGGCCCGTATTTTCCCGGGAACCTGGCCTATAGGATCGTTGACCTGATCCACCGCAGCTTTCTGGTGCCTTCCTGCAAGGTTGATCTCACGCGATACCATCTGCGGCCATGTTTGCAGTATTACATCAAGCGATGCCTGGGGCCGTGCGTGCAAGATTTGACTACTCCGCAGGCGTATCTGGAAGCGGTGCACGATGTGCAGCTTTTGCTGGAGGGCCGGCAGACCGATCTGGCGAAGTCACTGCGTCTGCGCATGGACGAAGCCGCGCTACAGCAGGAGTATGAGCGGGCAGCGCGGTATCGTGACATGCTATCGACGGTGGCGCAGCTCCAGGAAAAGCAGCGCATGGCAGCCGCTGAAGGCGACGACCAGGATGTTTTCGGTTATCACTATGAAAATGACATGCTGGCCGTGAATGTGTTTCACCTGCGCGGCGGAAAGATTCTGGACCGGCGGGAATTTTTCTGGGAAGAGCTGCCGGAGACCGCACTCCCTGAACCCAACGAAACTCATGGACCGCAGGCGCCCTCGCCTGCGAACGATTCCACCGCCGAGGGCGGCGGTGCCACACAAGCTTCGTCAGGTTCAACTTCATTCTCTCCCGGAGAATTTTTCTCCGCCCTGATGAAGCAGGTTTATATCGACCAGCAATATGTTCCACGGGACATTCTTGCGCCGGTGGATTTTGAAGATCGCATGGAACTGGAAGAGTTGTTGTCGGAAAAGCGCGGCAGCAAGGTGGAGATACTGGTGCCGCAACGCGGGGAGAAGCGGTCGCTGATCGACCTGGCCGCGCAGAACGCGAAGCAGTCATTTGACCAGCGTTTCCGCGTGATGAAGCCGCAGGCCAAAGCCGTACAGGAAGCATTGCAGGACGCGCTGGGCCTGCCGGACAGTCCCAAGCGCATTGAGTGCTTTGATATTTCGCACATACAGGGCGCGGAGACCGTTGCGTCCATGGTCGTCTGGGAAGACGGCAAGATGAACAAGAGCGAATATCGCAAGTTCATTGTGCGAACCGTGACGGGCGTGGACGATTTTGCGTCGATGCGCGAGGTGGTGACGCGCCGCTACAAACGCTTGCGCGATGAAGACAAGACGTTTCCGAGCCTAGTGCTGATCGACGGCGGACTGGGGCAACTTCACGCGGCGGCGCAAGCGCTGGAAGAGCTTGGCATCACCAACCAGCCGCTGGCGGCGATCGCCAAGAAAGAAGAGATCATCTATGTTTTTGGGCAGGAAGACGATCCCGTGGTACTGGACCGGCATTCTCCGGTGCTGCACCTGGTGCAGATGGTGCGCGACGAGTCACATCGGTTTGCGGTGACGTTCCATCGCAAGCGACGCCAGATGCGCGACCGCAAATCCGAACTGCTGGAGATTCCCGGCGTGGGCGAGCGCACGCGGCAAAGATTGTTGCAGCATTTTGGCAGCGTGCGGGCGGTGCAGCAGGCAGACGCGGCTGCGCTGGGCGCTGTGCTAACGAAGAGCCAGACGGAGGCGGTGTTGAGGCATTTTCAGAAGGCCAACACCACCACTGATTAGGATCAGCGCCACCCCCTCCCCCCAATACCTCAACTAGGATTCCAAAGGGCTTACACGATTCAACCCCGGGGATACCCAATTCAACCCCGGCTTGGCTGTTCTCCGCGTCTGGGCCTCCTTGGGAGGCTTTTGCTTTTCCGAATCTCGGGCGATGACGCTCGATGTCGGCGAGTACGGCGATAGGCGCGCTTTGCGCGCCCACCCCTCCCCCTCCGGGGGTATCCCAGATTGGCTTAGGCTTCAGAGGGGGGCATCCCAGACCATCCCAGATTGGCGTAGGGTTCAGGGATCCCACCCACTTTGGCGCGGGTTTTAAAGCCGTGGGTTTGGATTTTTCCGGCTGAGTGCCAGTTGCTGAATGCTCTTTTGCTAGTTTTCAAAGAACCTATGCCAAGGCCGCCTGGGCGGCTCAACCAGGCTGGAGAGTCCTCCGGCATGGGACACGACGAAATCAATTATTTCGTAATTTGTTCGCTTTTGTCAAGTGCAAACACCTGCAATGACCTGCAATGTTAAGAACATCAGTGGAGTGAGGAGACTCCAGTCACGCGACAAGCGGGACGGCTGGTAATAGCCCCAATACGGTTCACCTAACGAATTCTTGAACCATGATGGTCAACAAAATATCAGCATCTTCTGTGCCGCCCCTCCG
>JASLFF010000028.1 GCA_030150795.1 Terriglobales bacterium
CTTGCTCAGCGCGTACTGAATGGCGGCCTGTAGTCCGGGAGAAGATTGCGGCATGCTGAAGCTCATGCTGATGACGTTGGCGCCATTGTCAGCAGCGTAGTAAATGGCCCGGATAATATCTGAAAGGTTCGACGATCCATCAGCACGAAATGCTTTGAGCGGCATAATCTTTGCCGTTGGAGCCACCAGATGAACGATACCGGCTGTCATGGTGCCATGACCGAATTCAGCCAGAGTGCTATCGAGAATTGAAGTGCTGGACTGGTCAAGGATTGACGTGCTCGACTGGTTCAGAATCGCCACCGCAGAACCGTTTAATTGAAGAGTATTTTGCGCATCCAGAATGCTTGTGGAACTCTGCTGAAGCTGCGCGGCGACTGTAGGATCCAGGTCTGCAAGTTCTGAGGAACCGGGAATATCACGGGTAAAATCATAGCCCGGAACCAACACGGCCGATAAAGCTGGATGATTCAGATCGGCGCCAGTATCAATGATGGCCACCAAGCCGCTGCCGGTCAAATGCGTTGCCGTGCGTGCGTCTCCCAGGCGAATAATACTGGTGGCTGCTTGCGTAGTGTAATTGCTGGGAACGGTGCTGCCAAAGAATGTAACCAGTGTGCGTCCCGGCAGGCTGTCCAGAATGCTGGTGCTGGATTGCGTAAGCACCGGCTGCGTCAACCCAGTCAATTCCGGCAAAGAGGCGCGCTGCTCCGGTTCAAATCCAAGCACCTGAACATCGGATTCAACTTCTGTTTCGGTCCCGGAAACATCGGCGGATGCCGATGTCACCAGCATCACGCAATTCGTGCCATCATAAAGCTCTTTTACTACCGTGAGACCATGCTGGTTCACCACGCTCTGCATGTTGCTGGGGGACGCAGTGAGGATGTAGCTCGTCTGCGCCGTTAGCGGCAGGCCAAGCGCCAGACACACTAATAAAAATTGAAGAAATTTCCTCATTGTCCTTGTCCCAGATCCAATGCAATGTTTTTTTGAAGCGGGTTTCCTTACAGTTGGGGCGTCTTGCCTAACTGTACTTCCAGTTCCTGGCCCCTGGACTCAAGCGGCACCAGCAAGCGAAGATCGCTTTCTGGAACGTACTCAAGCTGGAATTCACCGAAGGTATTGCTGATCGAACGGGTGACTTCACGGTTTCCTGCCACAAGAATTACGGGCAGGTTGGCCAGCAGTTCGTCCGGTGTTTTCTGGTTGGCAATCTGGCCAACCAGTACCATGCTGGCAGATCCTTTTTCGTGCTCAAATCGAAGATCGACGGAGTAGTCGCCGGCATGGAAAAGCACCTGGCGATTAATCTGGTGGGTTCCGCGCACTCCAACCGGCTGCGGATCATTCACGCTGTCATAAACCAGGGTGGCCCACAAGCGCTGCAGGGCAGACCGGCGCGGCGCTTTGGCCAGCCCGATCATAGCCTTCACCTGCTGTTCCGCGGCACGAGGAATCCGATAGGACGCTTCACGCGAACATACCGCGGCGAACTTTGACAACAAAGCCTTGATTCTCTCGCACTTGGAGCAGCCGGCCTGCAGGTGGGCCTGCATAAGCTTCTGCTGATCGTTGGAAACGGTGTTCCTTACGTAATCAGCCCACTCAGTGATATCGAAATGGCGAACAGCTTCAGTCATAGGTGACTTTTTCCCCGTCTTGATATCAAGGGGGAACACGGCTTCCGGGTCCATGTTCCCCTTTTTAGCAGTCGACGGATGAGCCTGCTTCTAAGCATAAGAGTGAGCGATGGGGTCAAAAATATAGGCAGAGTACAATTTTTATGGCTCATGCGAATTTTCCTACCAGGGCAAATGCCGCCCAATAGTACGGATGGCGATGTTTTTGCTTCAATTTCAGCACTGCGCTTCGTAATGCATTCGCTTTATTCGCTGAATTCTTGTACCCTTGGTAGAAATCCCGCATGAATTCAGCCGTGCTCTGGTCATGCACTTCCCACAGGCTCACCATCAAAGTCTGAGCGCCTGCATACAAGAGGCCGCGTACCAGCCCGATCAATTCATCGCCGCCAATCACCACGTTCATTCCTGTGCCACAACCACTCAGGGTAACCAGCTCTGCATCAAAGTGTAACTGATACAAATCAAACAGGCTTAGCAATGAATTCCCCAACCGGATCGAGGAAAACATGGGGTTATCCTGCCGAAAGTATCCGTGCGTGGCGATATGTATAAAACGGCTGCCCGGTCCATAGAAGCGCAACTGCTCCTCGGTAGCTTCCTCCCCCATAAAGACCCGTGCCTTACCCATGGCTGAAGCCACAAAATGGGCCTCTTCTTCAATGTAAGGGGCGCGCGCATCAGGCACCGCCAGCACAAGAGTCTCGCCTTCATCCGTCCGATGCGCCTTTTTCTGGCAAACGGCAAAGATGCTGCTGCTGGGAGCGTAGGACACGGAAAAATCGTCAATGACGTAACGCTTCCCGTCAGATAAAGCATGGAACGGCAGGTAATGCAAAAAAGCATGCGGGACAATGATCAAGTGTTCAGCGGTAAGCTGCTCGCGTATGGGCGCAATCAGCAACGCATACAGTTCTTCCAGATGTGCCTGGGTGGCTTCCAGCAGCGCTTTTTCCAAAGGCTGGATATAGTCCGGCCCCAGGCGAAACTTGGCCAACTGCAACTGCAAAAGCCGAAGTTTTTCCCGGACGCCATTGACATCGCTTAAAGCCACAATCTTGAACAGCTTTCTGGAGACCAGGCAGACGTAAAAGCGATTACGCGCAGTGTAATACTCCAGCAGCAGCGTGTTCTCCGGCAGAATCTCCTGCAACTCTTCCACTGAAATTGTCTTGGCGCTTTGCAGGCTGGCAAATTCACGATCCACACTCTGGACCTGCGAAAATGCCTTCACCAGAGCGTCTTCATAGGTCCGGCTTAACTGCCGCAATTGCTGGATGCGATCATTCGATCTGCCTTCAGGATTCAGCTCTTCAATCTCAATCTGGTGATACGTCCAGTTCAGCTTCTGCCGAAGGTCGCGGAACTCTCCCATGGCCGACGAAGGCTCCTGCGGCCCACGGGATGAGGATGAGATCGAAGCCGTGCGAAAAGCGATCAAGTCAGCCAGACTCCGCGACTTGGCCTGCTCAATGTAGCTGAACGCTTCCCGTTGCGCCCTTACGCCAAAGCTCACGGCGAGCGAGGTGATCACAAGCCCTTCATAAACCGCCAACTTGTTCTTCAAGAATGCGATCTTGAGTTCTTCCTTGCCCAGATGGCTGCGCAAGCCTTCCAACTTTTTGAATGCCTGCTCATAGGCCTGGCGAGCAAGTTCGGTGTTGCCGCTGGCTTCTTCGGCCTGACCCAGCATGAAATAAGCCTGATAGGTGGCCGGGGAATCCAGATGCGTAAGGCGTGAAAGAGCGGCACTGCAATAGCGACGTGCCTCTTCCGGATCTGAGCCGCGCAGTTCCAGCGCCGCCAGCAGTAGTTCGCACAACGCTGCTTTTGACGGCAATACCGAATTGCCAAAGTATGCGAGTGCGCTTACAGCCAGGTCTTCAGCAAGATCGTTCTCTGAAGCCTGATAGAGCACCAGCGCTTTATACAAATCGATGAGCGGCGGCCAGAGCGGATTGCCTTCTTTCACAAACAAGTCGCGGGCAAGATCGAAGGACTCAATCGCCTGCTTGTACCGTCCCTGCTGGCTAATGGCGATGGCAGAAAAGGTAGCCGCCTTTCCCGCTTCATATGTCATGCCCAGCTCTGTGAAGGCCGCAAAAGCGTCCAGCGCCAGCTCTGTGCCACCTTCGGTCAGGTTCAATTCCAGATAGATTTCTGACTCGTCCAGATCGCAGAGCGCCTGGTGATAACCATCTCCAAGGTCGGCACAGAGCTTGCGTGTCTGGTCATAAAGTTCAATTGCGCGCAGGTACTCTCCCCGCAGGTAATGCAGGTAAGCCACGTTGTAATCGGCTTCCGCCACCAGGAGTGAAAAGCCGTATTCAAGGCAATGTTGTCGTGCCAGCCGGTAGGTCTCTTCGGCGCGATCGAAATCATTCAAACTGTAATAACAGACGGCAAGGTTGCGGAGGACCGCTGCAATATCCAACGGCTCGCCATACTCCAGAAAGTCTTTGTAGGCCTTTTCATAGACCTCTACCGCTTCCTGGAACCGGTCCTGGCGGAAATAAATGTTGGCAATGTTGCTATTCAACCGCGAGAGACGGAGCTTGTCCTTATGCTTGTGGAAAATAGCGCGCGCTTCCTCGCCCAGCCGAAAGGCCCGCTCATACTGGCCGTCATAGATCAGACTTTGCAGCCCGCCGCTAATCGTGCGGGCGTAGTCAACGTCATGGCCTATTTGCTGGAAGATTGCCAGCGCTTTTTCATATTCCACGATTGCTTTTTGATATTTGCCGGTGAGGTAAAGCACGTGGCCCACGGCGCGCGCGCTCTGCGCCAATGCTGCAGGATCGTTGATCTCCGCAGCGATCCAGGAGCTGGCCTGGGCCATCCGCTCAGCTTTTTGCAAATCCACGCGGGCAAAAACCACCACGGCGTTGTAGAGAGACTCCACGGCGGCCTGGTTGCGTGAGTCCTTATGGGCGGCAAGAAACTCGCGACGCTGCGCTTCTTCTGACAGACTGGCGAGGTCGATGATCCATTGTTCGACCCCAAAATTGGGC
>JASLFF010000826.1 GCA_030150795.1 Terriglobales bacterium
GACCTGCTCAAGATTGACGTGCAACGCGCCGAAATGGACGTTTTGCTGGGCATTGATTTTGCCCATTGGGACCGGATTCAGCAGGTTGTAATGGAGGTGCATGACGAATTGGGCGGGCAAACCGCCGGTAGAGTGCACCAGATAACCGCGCTGCTCGATTCGCATGGTTTCACCGTATTCGCCGAGCAGGACGAACTGCTGCGGGGAACCGATCGTTATAACCTTTACGCCTGGCGTCCGAGTTATGTCGCGCAGAACAGACCGGCGAACCGGAAAGCGCCCCCCGCGGAAAAAGTGAGGACCACCGGGCGCGACCTTCGCGCCTATCTGCAGAAGCGGCTTCCGGAATACATGGTGCCGGCGGCCATCATGATTGTGGAGCAATTCCCGCTCACACCCAGCGGTAAGGTGGATGTAAGGGCGCTTCCCGCGCCTGATTATGCGGGTGAAGGCGTTGAGCACAATGCTCCCCGTTCTCCTGTGCAGGAAATTCTTGCTGGGATTCTGATGGAAGTTTTGAAGCTGGAGCGTGTGAGCGTTGACGATAATTTCTTCGATCTGGGCGGCCATTCTCTGCTTGCTACCCAGGTGATTTCGCGCGCCCGGGCGGCATTTGCCATTGATTTGCCCCTGCGCGCCTTATTTGAAGCA
Source organism: Terriglobales bacterium (assembly GCA_030150795.1). The sequence goes on from JASLFF010000826.1 coordinate 652, forward strand.
TCCACCATCGCCGGGTTGGCGGAGCGGGTGGAGCAGGCGCTTGGCCAGAGTCGCACAGCCGATGTTTTGCCCATTACGCGGGTCTCACGCGAACAGAATCTCCCGCTCTCTTTCGCGCAACAGCGGCAATGGTTCCTCAATCAACTTGATCCCGACAGCATTGCTTATAGCGGATCGTCCGCGTTTCGGCTCACTGGGGAACTTAACGTCGTAGCCTTGGAACAGACAATCGCGGAAATCGTGCGGCGGCATGAAATTCTGCGCACCAGTTTTCCATCTGTCGGAGGACAACCGCGGCAGCACATCGCCCAAGCAGGCAAGTTTACCCTGCCGGTCACCGATCTCTCGCAGGCCGCCGATAAAGAACAGGCCGCACGCGCGCTGGCCCAGGCCGAGGCGGAGCAGCCCTTCGATATCGAGCACGGTCCTCTCTTTCGCGCGACCCTGGTTCGTTTGTCGGTCAGTGAGCATTTGTTGCTAGTCAGCATGCACCACATCATCAGTGATGGCTGGTCGGTAGCAGTGATGGTTCGCGAGTTCACCGCCATCTATGAAGCTTTTGTCCATAATCTTCCGTCACCGCTCCCGGACCTTCCCATTCAGTATGCGGACTTTGCCCATTGGCAGCGCCAATGGCTGACCGAGGAAGTGTTGGATAGGCAAATGGCATTCTGGCGAGACCAGTTGTCAGGTGTGCCGGTGCTGGAATTGCCGACCGATTATCCCCGGCCGGCGCTGCCTTCCGGCCGCGGCGCGGCGATGAAAGTACAGCTGTCAGCCGAGCTTACGCGCCGGCTGGAAGAATTCAGCCGCAGCCAGGGCGCGACCTTGTTCATGACGCTGCTGGCCGGCTTCCAATTGCTGCTGGGACGCTATGCCGATCAGGACGATGTGGCCGTAGGCACGGGGATCGCCAATCGCAATCGGGTAGAGACCGAACCGTTAATCGGATTTTTCGTGAACACGCTGGTATTGCGAAGCCGGCTGCCGGGCGGGGCCAGCTTCGGCGAACTGCTGGAGCAGGTACGGCGCAACGTGCTGGAGGCGTATGCGCATCAGGATCTGCCCTTCGAGCGGCTGGTGGAAGAGCTGGCTCCGGAGCGCATGCTGGGGCAGACGCCGCTGTTCCAGGCCCTGTTTGTTTTGCAGAACACGCCGCAAGAAGGGTTGCGTCTGCCTGGGTTGGAATTGAGCGTGTGGGACAGCGAACGGAGCACGGCCAAGTTTGATTTGATGCTGTCGCTGGCGGCGCGGGAGAACGGACTGGAAGGGACGCTGGAATATGCGGCAGAGCTGTTTGCGCCGGAGCGCATGGAACGGCTGGCTGGGCATCTGGTGCACCTGCTGGAGCAAGCGATTGCGGAACCGGAAACCCGGCTGCGCGATCTGGCGTTGCTGAGCGAAGAGGAGCGGCAGCAGGTAATGGTGGAATGGAACCGCACGGAGCAGGAACTGCCGGCGGGAGGTGTGCACGAGCTTTTTGAAGTCCAGGCGGCGAAGCGGCCGCAAGCGGTGGCGGTGGAATTTGGCGAGCAGCGGCTGAAGTATGAAGAGTTGAACCGGCGGGCCAATCAATTGGCGCGTTATCTGCGGAGACATGGAGTGGAGGCTGAGACGCCGGTGGCGCTGTGCTGCGAACGAAGTCCGGAGTTGATCATCGGCATGCTGGGCATTCTGAAGGCGGGTGGGGTATACGTGCCGCTGGACGCGAGCTATCCCGGGGAGCGACTGCGGTGGATGCTGGAGGATACGGAAGCGCCGGTTCTGCTGACAGCGCAAGGAAAAGATGAACAGTTGCCGGAAGGGCCGAAATTGCGGTTGCGGCTGGACGCCGACTGGGATGAGATAGCCGGGGAGAGGGTGGAGAACCTGGGCCCGGTTACGGGAGGAGAAAACCTAGCCTACCTTATA
>JASLFF010000204.1 GCA_030150795.1 Terriglobales bacterium
ACGGCCTCTGCGCCGCTGCCCATGGAAGAAAAGATCGCACACATGGCCCTGCGGGCGCGCATGGCGAAAGACACGATGCCGCAATCGCCTATCCCCGCCGACGAGCCCAACCTAACGCAGGGCGCACACCTTTATGTTGAGAATTGCGCGTTCTGCCATGGCTTTGCCGGTGAGAAAGCCAGCTTCGCGGCCAAGGGTATGTTTCCGCTGCCGCCACAGCTCCTCTCCGGCGACGACATGGTCACGGACGATCCGCCGGGCGCGATCTACTGGAAGGTGGAAAACGGAATTCGCCTGACCGGAATGCCCGGCTTCAAAGACATGCTCACGCCCACGCAGATCTGGCAGGTTTCGCAAATGCTGAAGCATGCTGACAAGCTGCCTGATCAGACAAAAGCGGCGGTGGCGAAAACTGCCGCCATTCCCGTGGCGCCGCCCAGTGCAACACCTGCCGCCATGCAGGGCAAGACGCCAGTAAAAGCAGATGACAAGAAATAACTGCGGATAAAGCGGCGGGCCGCCGCAGGTCAGCGCGGCAGCCTTTGGGAGTGGTTAGAGCTTTTCGTGGAATTCGCAGCCAGAACAGGAAATAAAGATTCCGCCGGGGGTGTTGCGCTCGCGGTCTTTCACGCGTTTTACGATTCTGGTCGGCTTGCCGCATTTAGGGCAATCGGTGCTCTTGGTGGTGTCCATGATTTTCTTGCGGTCTGCCGTTTTGGCGATCTTAGCCATGATTCAATCTTCTCCTGAGGATGTCGGGTTTCCGCGGCCTTAGTCGGCGGCGGCAAATGCGGCGGGAAATTTGGGGGACGGCACGCTAAAGAGCGGTGCGTCCAATGACCACAATAAATGACCGCAACAATATGATTTTACACTGAGCGGGCTGTTTTCGTCTCTGAGTCACCCTCGCGCTGGGGCCAAAATCAAAGCTTTACTTGTAACCCGCACTTCGGTTATCAATCTATACACTTGCAACACTCAGTTCAGGGGAGAAGGATGAAGAGATTAACGCTGGTATTGCTCACAGCCGTGGCGCTGAGCGCGTTCGCCGCGGAAACCAAGGTTCAGGGATATCTGGTAGATATAGCCTGCGCTTCTGAAGAAGGTCAGCGCGCTAATTTTGGCATTAAGCACTCCAAGGAGTGCCTGCAGATGCCGGATTGCGCCAAAAGCGGATACGGCCTGCTCACAGATGACAAAAAGGTCATCAAATTCGACGCTGCAAGCAACGCCAAAGCCAAACAGTTTATTGCCGATCTTAAGAAGAACAATGACATCAAGGTCAACGTAACCGGAACCATGAACGGCGAGCGTATGACCGTAAGCAAGATTGAGTTGCAGTAAACCAGAGTTAAGGAATCGATCAATCTGGGGCCGCGAATGTCCGATGATCGCGGCCTATTTCTTTGCCTGCCGCATTCGATCCGCGATCCTTAAATTAAGACGAGCAGGAGTTACCTTTGTACATTGGCCGCAAGTGTTTGATTCAGTGTGGCTTATCGCCACAGCAATGAAGCCAGTTGTCCCAGCCCACCTCAGGACTGCACCTTCCGCCGACTGAAAAAGCAGCACTTAGCCCGTTTGGCCCACCAAGTGCATTCATCCACCGCGAGGACTTCCCCACTCACCGAAAACTTGGAGGCCCCTATGAAGCGGTATTTACTTCTAACTGTTGGAATGGTCGCCTTGATCCTGGCGACAGGCTGCGGCGGGACTGGCACACTCAATGCCGGACCGACCAACGCCACCATCAACACTACTGACGGTCTGAATGACCAGATCGTGAAGTTTGAGCTTTCCGTCAGCTCGCTGACGCTTACCGGAAGCGGAACCACAACCAACACGGGCAACCTGCTCTCTAAAACGTCTGAGGTTGAGTTTGTCCACCAGGCTGGATCGTTTGAGCCCCTGGCCCTGGTCAACATTCCGCCGGGAACTTATTCCGGAGCATCGCTCACGGTTTCCAATCCGGAAGTTGTGGTCATGAACAATGCTGTTCCGCCCGCGCCGGTAAAAATCCCGGCCACTCTTACCAGCGGCAGCGTAACGGTGACTTTTACGGCACCAATTACCGTGACCAGCAGCAACTCCTCGGTCATTAACTTTGATTTGGATCTGGCCAACTCCGTCGTGCTAACCGGCACGCCGCCGACTTCGGCCACCGTGACGGCGAAATTTAACGTGACCACGGCCACCGCCACTAACACTGATGAAGACAGCGGCGAAATGGATGACGTTCATGGCAGCGTGACGTCTATTGCAGCGCCGAACTTCACTATCCAGACCCAGACCAGCAGCATCGTATTCGCGACTGACAGCACCACGCAGTTCAAGGATGGCATCACCTCGCTTTCACAGCTTAAGGTGGGTGACATTGTTGAAGTGGACGCAACCACCAAACCCGACGGCAGCAAGCTTGCCACCAAGATTGGTGTGGAAGAAAGCCAGAGTGGCGAAGAAGCTGAAGGCGTAATCACTGCCGTTACCGGCGCGCCGGCCACGCAGATCACGATTGCTCATCAGGTTGATTCGTCCAACTCCGCTACGCCGCCCGTGACCGTGGACCTTGCCATTAGCGCAAGCACCGCGTTCTCCGTGCGCACAGACAAACTGAACCTGGGCGGCGCCACGCCGGCTTTTGATGCCAGCCACATTGGCAAGGGCCAGCGCGTTGAAGCCGACACAGGCAGCAGCACCGTCTCGCCGATGCCCGCAGACAAAATCAAGCTGCGCGACCAGGCCCTGGTGGGAACAGTCTCCGCCGCAAGCGCGTCAGGCTTTACGCTGACGCTGAACGCCAGCTCCGCTTTTGCTACCCTGA